>JANYDZ010000253.1 GCA_025363375.1 Hyphomicrobiales bacterium | reverse complement strand
CTTCGATCCGGACAATCTGCACGGTGATGTTGTCGGGGCTGCCCTGTTGAAACGCTTCCTCGACGATCAATCTGGCGGCGGCGTCCAGATCGTTCGAACAGGTGTTGATCGCGTTGACGACAAAGCGCGCGCTCACATATTCATAGGCTCCGTCGGTGGCGAACAGGAACAGGTCGCCTTTTTCGACGGGCAAAGTCCGATAGTCGATCTCGACCTGCGGATTCACCCCCAGGGCGCGGCCAAGATAGCTTTGTTCCGATGAAATGACCACGCGATGGTCGTTGGTGAGTTGTTCAAGCGCGGAGCCGACAACGCGGCAGATGCGCGCGTCGCCCACGTGAAAAATATGCGCGGTGGTGGACTTGACGACCATCGCGCTCAACGCGCAGACGTATCCCTTGTCCTTGTCGTATTGATATTGGCTTTGCCGCGTTTGCGCGCACAGCCACGAATTCGTCGCCACCAACACGCGCTGCGCGGATGTCTTCACGGACCAGGATTCCGACGTGCAATAATAATCCATCAAAAAACTTTTGACGGCGGACTCGCTCGCGACGGCGCTGACCTTGCTGCTGCTGATTCCATCCGCGAGGACGATGGCGATGCCCTTCGATTTCAATTGCGGTTCGTCCGGGATCAAGGCGCCGTGAAAGTCCTGATTGGTCTCCTTGCGGCCTTTGTCGCTGTGTTGCCCGATCGAGATTTTCAATTCGCGCGGCATTTCCGCCCCCAAAAAAAGAGCCTCGCCTCAACACAGGGCGGGGCTCCTTCATCATCGCTGAAATCAACCGCGGCCCTTGGATCAACCAATGGAACGCTTCGGCGCGGTCTTGACGTGCGTGCTGTACAGGGTCAACCCGGTGAACGCGAGGCCGCCGACAAGATTGCCGAGAACGGTCGGGATTTCGTTCCAGATGAGATAATCCAGGATCGAGAATTTCGCGCCCAGCAGCAATCCGGCCGGGAACAGGAACATATTGACGATGGAGTGTTCGAAGGTCATCGCGAAGAACAGCATGATCGGCATCCACATGGCGATCACCTTGCCGCTGACCGTCGTCGAAATCATCGCGCCGACGACGCCGGTCGACACCATCCAGTTGCACATCACGCCGCGCAGGAAGAGGGTCAACATGCCGGCCGCGCCGTATTTGGCGTAACCGACCGTGCGGGCCTCGCCGATGGTCGCGACCAGGGCGCCGACCTTGTCGGGCTCGGTCGAGTAACCAAAGGTATAGACGATGCTCATCATGACCGCGACCGTGAAGGCGCCGGCAAAATTGCCGACGAAGACCAGACCCCAGTTCCTCAAAACGCCGTTCAACGTCACGCCCGGACGCTTGTCGATCAAAGCCAGCGGCGCCAGGACGAACACGCCTGTCAGCAAATCAAAGCCAAGCAGATACAGCATGCAAAAGCCGATGGGGAACAGGATTGCCCCAATGATGGGAAATCCGGTCTGGGAGGTGACCATGATCGCAAAGGCCGCGGCCAGCGCCAGAATGGCGCCGGCCATATAGGCGCGGATCACCGTATCCCTTGTGGACATAAAAATTTTGGATTCGCCCGCATCGACCATTTTGGCGACGAATTCCGAGGGGACCAGATACGACATGGAAATTCCTTTTGATCTTGTGGTGTATTCAGAAGCACTCGCTCGAAAATTGCGCATCGCATCAATTTTTGAACACAGCGAGTGCAAAGCAAGATCACGGCCAGATGGAAAATTTCCTTTTTTTGGGCGATTTAATGCAAAATCAAACGCATAATTGAAGTTTCAGGCTACGATTTCACCAACACGCTCAATGCGATTCAAAATTGCTGATATTTTAGGCATTTTGCCGATTCCGAATTGCTAAAGGCAATAATAGTTGTTTTATTTCAGATAGATATGAATGGCATGGCCTTTGCTAGATTGCGCGCGTGCAATGCAGCAGAAGAGCCCTAGATGAGTGAAGACTTTGTCCCCGAGCAAAAGCGCTGGCTTGAGGGATTTCTTTCCGGCGCCGCCGCTATTCAGGCCGCCCGCAAAGTCGCCACGCCTGTCGCCGCGGCATCGACGGGCGTGCCGACAGGTCCTGATGCGCCCGCCTTGCTGGCTCAGGATCGCACGGTGGAAAAAGGCGGCAAGCTCGTCGATCAGGAGAAATGGAAGCGCGGTGAAAACCCGCTCGACGCCTATGCGCGCCTGAAAGCCGACGCGAAGGCGGGCCTCGCGCCCAAGCCCGACGACAATTTCCGCTGGCGCTACCACGGGCTGTTTTATGTCGCGCCGACGCAGGCGAGCTACATGTGCCGCCTGCGCATTCCCAACGGCATCCTCAATCATTGGCAAATGCAAGCCGCCGCTGAAATCGCTGAAACGAAGGCCGGCGGCTATTCGCACGTCACCACGCGCGCCAATTTGCAAATGCGCGGGATCAAGCCTGAGAACGGCCCCGATGTGCTGGAATCCCTGTTGCGCGTCGGCCTTGTCACGAAGGGCTCCGGAGCCGACAATATCCGCAACGTCACGGGCTCTTCGACGGCGGGCATCGATCCGCAGGAACTGCTCGACACGCGCGAAGCCGCGCTTGACTGGCACAACCACATCCTCAACACCCGCGCGATGTATGGCTTGCCCCGCAAGTTCAACGTCGCCTTCGACGGCGGCGGCCGCGTGGCGACGCTGGAAGACACCAACGACATAGGCTTCCAGGCTGTCGAAGTCGCGCAAGGCGCGGGCGTCGACGCCGGTGTTTGGTGGCGGCTCGCGCTCGGCGGCGTCAGCGGCCACCTGGATCTCGCGCGCGACACCGGCGTTGTTGTGGCGCTCAACGATTCAACGGCGGTCGCCGACGCCATTGTCCGCGTGTTCATCGACCACGGCGACCGCGCCAACCGCAACAAGGCGCGCTTGAAATATGTGCTCGACGCCATGGGTTTTGAAAAATTTCTCGAACTCGTCGAGGAAAAACTCGGACGCGCCCTGGCGCGCGTCGCCGCGTCCTTCGTGAAGCCGCGTCCGATTGTGGATCGCCTCGCGCACATCGGCGTCCACGCGCAAAAACAGGACGGGCTCAACTGGATCGGCGTGTGGACGCCGCTCGGCAGAATGACGCCGGATCAAATGCGCGCGTTGGCGCGCGCCTCCCGCGAATGCGGCGACGGCGATATTCGTCTCACCGTTTGGCAAAACTTGCTCATATCCGGCGTGCCCGCCGAAAAAATCGAGGCCGCGCGCAAGATCATTCTCGACTCCGGCTTGAAGATCGAAGTTTCGAACGTCCGCGCGGGCCTCGTCGCCTGCACAGGCAACACCGGTTGCAAATTCGCCGCCGCCGACACCAAGGGCGCCGCGTTGAAGATCGCCGAGCATCTTGACGCGCGCCTTGACCTCGATCAGCCCGTCAACATTCACCTGACCGGCTGTCATCACTCCTGCGCGCAGCATTACATCGGCGACATCGGCCTGATCGCGGCCAAAGTGAATGTTCCCGGCAACGAGGATCAGGTCGAGGGCTATCACATTCACGCCGGCGGCGGTTACGCCGAAAGGGGCTCCATCGCGCGGCTCGTCATTTCCGACGTGACCGCGGAACACGCGCCCGCGCGGGTGGAATCGCTGTTGCGCGCCTACATCAACCACCGCGCCGCGCCGACTGAAACTTTTCACGCATTCGCGGCGCGCCACGACGTCGAAGCGCTGAAGAAACTCGCCGAAGAGGTCTACGCATGACCGCGCATGTATCGGTCCCCCCCGTAGTCGTCATTCCCGAAACGGCGCCTTTCTCCGCCGAGCAACGCGCCTGGCTGTCGGGCTTTCTCGCCGCCGCGGTCGCGCCGGAACTGTTTGGCGGCGTGACGCTGCCGGCGGGAACCGCCGCGGCCGCCGCCTCTGTCGTCCTCGCCAGCAACGACGAAGCGCCCTGGCACGATCCCGCCATGCTCATCGACGAGCGCATGAAGCTCGCGGACGCGCGCCCGCTCGCGCCGCGCCTCATGGCGGCGATGGCGCAACAGGATTGCGGACAGTGTGGCTACAATTGCGCGGATTACGCCAACGCGTTGTTCGAGAAAAAAGAAGAGCGCCTCAACCTATGCGCGCCCGGCGGCAAGGAAACCGCGCGCATGCTCAAGGCGTTGGCGGAGGAAATCGGCGCGGCGAAAATCGACGCCGCGCCGTCGACGCCGGCGATTGCCGCGCCCGCGGCCGCTCCGGGCAGCAGCCGCGAAACCGCCATGGAGGCGGTCTTCATCGGCAGGCGCAGGCTCAACGCGGAAGCCTCCGCGAAAGACACATGGCATGTCGATTTCGATCTTTCCGGCTCAAACCTCGATTACACCGTCGGCGATTCCTTCGGCGTCTTTCCACGCAACGAACTCGGCCTGGTCGATCAGATCATCGCGATGCTCGGCGCCTCGCACGTGACGGAACTGCGCGGGCGCACCCTGCGCGAGGTCCTGCGCGACGACGTCTCGCTTGGCGTTGCGCCGGACTCGCTGTTTGAGCTCATCACCTTCATCACCGGCGGCAAACTGCGTGAAAAAGCCCGCGCTTTTGCGCACGGCGAGGACCCGGATGGCGACGCCGCCCATCTCGATGTGCTCGGCGTCTTGCAAAAGTTCAACGGCGTTCGCCCGCACCCGGAAGCTTTCGTCGACGCGCTCGAACCCATGCAGCCGCGGCTCTATTCGATCTCGTCTTCACCCAAAGCCGCGCCCGGCAAGCTGTCTCTGAGCGTCGACGCGGTGCGCTACGTCGTCGGCAAGCGCAAGCGCGTCGGGGTCGCCTCGACCTGGCTCGCCGATCGCGCCGGTCCCGGCGACAAAGTCAGGGTCTATGTGCAAAAGGCGCACAATTTCGCGCTGCCGGCGAACGCCGCGACACCCGTCGTCATGATAGGCCCCGGCACCGGCGTCGCCCCGTTCCGCGCGTTTCTGCAAGAGCGGCAGGCGATCAAGGCGCCCGGCAAAAACTGGCTGTTCTTCGGCCATCAGCGCATGACAACGGATTTTTTCTATCGCGACGAGCTCGACGCCTTGCGCGACGCTGGCGTGCTGACGCGCCTGTCGCTTGCCTGGTCGCGCGACGGCGAAGCGAAATTCTACGTGCAGGACCGCATGCGCGAAGTCGGCGCGGCCTTGTGGCAGTGGATGGCGGAAGGCGCGCATATCTATATATGCGGCGACGCAAAGCGCATGGCGAAAGATGTGGAAGCCGCCTTCGTGGACATCGTGGCGCAACACGGCGCCCGCACGACGCAGGAGGCGATCGCCTATATCGCCGGCCTGAAGAAGACCGCGCGCTATCAAGCGGATGTTTATTGAACCCGCCCGGATTCGCGGAGCGATCTCCCGGATTTCGCAACGCTTGCTTTCCGGACTTGACCGCGCTTGCATTGACGCGGCCGCATCGTTGGGCAAAACTCGCGGTCATCAATTTCCGGGAGAACGCTCATGAGCGACCAACCAGCGCCGCGCTATGGAATAGACCCCTATCTTGACTGGGTGAAGAAGGAAGGTCTGACCGTTCACGAGGGCTATTACGCCTATCTCATGGGCGTCGAAACAAAAATGTGGGACCGCGTCGGCGTCAAGGCGGCCGTCTGCCACCTCAAGGGGCGCGGCGACTTCGCCACCCTGTTCGTGTTCGACATTCCCCCCGGCGGCGCGACCACGCCGCAAAAGCACCTCTATGAGGAAGTCGTCTATGTGCTCGAGGGCCAGGGCTCGACTCAGCTCGAATTCCCCGACGGGACGAAGCGCAGCTTCGAGTGGGGCGCGCGCAGCATGTTCGCGATTCCCCTCAACGCGAAATACCGCCATTTCAACGCCAGCGGCAAAGACCGCGCGCTGCTCTCCAGCACCACGGACCTGCCGATGAAATTAAACGCCTTCATCGACGAGAAATTCATCTTCGACAACGACTGGGTCTTCTCCGACCGCATAGGCAAGGAGGAATATTACGAGGGCAAGGGCGATCTCTACATGGTGCGCCCCGGCAACCACATGTGGGAGACGAACTTCGTCCCGGACATGGACGCGCTCGAACTGCACGCCTGGAACGAGCGCGGCGGCGGCTCGACCAACATCATGTTCGTGCTCGCCAACGGCATCATGCACGCGCATATCTCGGAAATGCCGGTCGGCACCTACAAGAAGGCGCACAAGCACCACAACGGCGTGCACGTCATGTGCGTTTCCGGCTCGGGCTATTCGCTGCTCTGGCAGGACGGCGAGAAGGATTTCACCCGCATCGACTGGGAACACGGCATGGTGTTTCCGCCCGCGAACCAGCAGTTCCACCAACATTTCAACACGAGCAAACGGCCGGCGCGCTACTTCGCGTCCGCCGTCGGCGGCATCCGCTATCCATTCACGGAGGGCATGCGGCGCGCCTCCGGCGGCACAACGGACGGCAAGGGCGGCGCCGCGGTCGCCACGTCCACAAGCGTGAAGCTGGGCGGCGACCAGATCGAGTACGAGGATCAAGACCCGCGCATCCACGAAATGTTCCTGGAGGCCTGCCGGAAGAACGGCGTAGAGCCGAAGATGGACAAGGCGTTCCCGCGTAAACAGGCGGCGGAATAACAGCGGCCCGCGCCGCCTGGTTTCCCACCATTCGCCGACGTATCGCCGCCTGGTTCTTCCGTGTGGCGATTTTCTTTGAGACGCAGCATGGCCGATTTGAAGCTTACCGTCGCTTACGGCGATTATGAAATTACCCGCGCAATGACGGACGGGCGCGTCAAGCCCGACGGCATCGAACTCGCGCCCGACACGCGCTACGGCCCGCGCGACCGCCATTGGGCGATGGCCAGGGACAACGCTTTCGACGTGTGCGAATTCAACGCCTGCGCTTATTTCATGGCCCGCGACCGCGGCTTTCCATGGACCGCGCTTCCGGTCTTCTGCCACCGCCGCTTTCGTCACGGTTTTGTATTCGTCAATCCCGCCAGCGGCGTCAAAACGCCAAAGGATTTGATTGGCAAACGCATCGGCGGAACGAATTTTCAGCCCGCCGGCAATGTTTGGATACGCGGCATTCTCGAAGAAGAATTCGGCGTGCCGCATAAATCCATTCATTGGTTCACCGAACGCGGCGAGGACATCGACTTCACGCCGCGCGAGGGGTTGCGGATCACCCGTATCCGCGAGGATCAGAACCTCAACGACATGCTGCTCAACGGCGAAATCGACGCGCGCATGGAGCCGGAGTTTCCCGAACCTTACCTCTCCGGCGATCCGCGCTGCGCGCGCCTGTTCGACAATTGCAAGGATGTCGAGACCGAATACTTCCAGCGCACCGGAATATTTCCGATCATGCATGTCACCGTGATCAGGAAGGAGATCGTCGACCGGCATCCCTGGGTTCCCGCCAGTCTGTTCGCGGCGTTCAACAAGGCGAAGGACATCGCCTACAAACGCGTCGCCAACCCTCGCGTCGTGCCGCTTGCGTTCTGGTCCTACGCGCTGGAGGAACAAAACCGCCTGCTCGGCCGCGACCCCTGGCAATACGGGTTGACGCCCGCGAACCGCAAAAATCTCGAAGCCGCCGTTCGTTTCACCAACATGCAGGGCCTGACCTCGCGTCGCTGGCCCGTCGACGAATTGTTCGAAAAACTATGACCGCGCCCCTTTACATCACGCGCGAAGACCGCAGGCGCGCCGTTCTCCTGGCCATGGCGGAGTCGCGTCTGGACCGCCTGGTCATTTGCTCGAACGGCCTCACGCATATCGATCAATCGAATCTCGTCGCGCATATGACGGGCTTCCATTCGATCGGACCCAGCGTCCTGTTGCTGGACGCCGACGGCGCGACGACATTGCTGACCAGTCCGCGCGACGACGCGGAGCGGGCCGCCTCGTTTGGCTTTTCCACGGTTGAAGCCGCGGACGATCTTGCCGCCTGCGCCGCGAGACGTTTGCCGGGCGTGCGAAAATCCATCGGCCACGCGGGATTGCGCTCCATGCCGCGACGCCTCGCCGGCGCGATCGCGACGCGATGCGACGGCGCCGTCCCGTTCGACACCCGGCTCTTTCAGGTCACCGCGCGAAAGACGCTCGACGAGATCGAGGCCGCCCGCAAGGGCGCCCGAATCGCGGAAAAAGGCCTCGCCAGGTTGATCGCCAGCGCCCGGATCGGACAGCCCGAATGCGACCTCGCTGTAGAAGTCAATCTTTATATGAAGTCGCTCGGCGCCGACGATTCGTTCCTCATGCTCAACGCCGGACCGCGCGCCGACGCGGTCATGCCTTCGAGTGAACGGCGCATTGTACAGGGCGATCTGATTCTCTGCGAACTCTCGCCCAGCGTGGACGGGCAGTTTGTGCAGATTTGCCGCACCATTTCTGTCGGCGACCCCGATCCCGTCACGCGGGAAAAATACGCTCTGCTCGTCGCAGCCATGCATTGCGGCCTGGCCCGCGTCAAACCCGGCGCGCCGATGGGCGACGTCTGCGCCGCCATCGACGATCATTTATCCGACGCTGGATACGCCCAATATTCGCGGCCGCCCTTCATACGCCGGCGCGGCCACGGCCTCGGCGGTGGTTCGTTTTTTCCCGGCGACGTCGCCGTTGACAATCAAACCATCCTGGAACCAGGCATGGTCTTCGTCGTTCATCCCAACCAGTTCCTGCCGGAGACCGGCTACATGATGTGCGGCGAGCCTGTGCTCGTGACGCGCACAGGCGTTGAAATTTTATCGGGCCAACACGCAAGCCTTCTGGTCGCGCGGCCGGAGATCAGCGGATGAAAATGATGCATCCCTGCTTGTTGACGGGCCCTTTCGACTGGTCGGAAGCGCGCGCGCCGCGCGCTGAATTCGACACCCGCCTCGTTCGCGCGCGCGCGGCCATGAAAACGCACGGCGTCGATTGTCTGATCGTCCATGGCAACGCCTTCGATCACGGCGCGCTCGCATGGTTGACCAATTTCACCCCGAAGCTCGGCCCCGCCTTCGCCCTCGTGCCCATCGCCGGGCCGATGCGCGTTGTTTTTTCCGGCGGGCCCGGCATGCGCCCGTCCGCGCAAATGCTGACCTTTGTGGAGGACGTTGCCGCCTTGAGCGGCGTCGAAAAAGATATCGGCAAATGGTTGAACGGCGCGCCTTCAACGTCCGGACGCGTCGGCCTGTACGAAGGCCGCGAACTGACGCTGGCGTCATGGACCGCGCTCCGTTCCCTTGTTCCTCACGACGGCGAACTCGTCTTGCTGGACGCCGAAATCGACGCGCTGCGCCGTGGCAAGTCGCCCGCCGAGCGCCATATCCTGTCGCGGGCCGTCGATGTGCTTGAATCGACAAGCCGCGCGTTCGCGCGTGTTCACCGCGGGTTGGGGAGACGCGAGGCCATGCTCGCCGCGGAGGCGGCGGCCATGTCCTTCGGCGCGCAGGACGCGCGGTTTCGAATGTCCAGCCGCGCATTTGGACCGCCCGCGCCCGCCGACGGCGACAACGCGCGTGTCGGCGAACCCGTGTGCGCCGCGATCGCCGTGCGCTGCGGGGGCTACTGGGCGGCCGGTCAAACGATGTTTGGCGATACGCCGGATTCGTTGCGGCAACGCGCGCGCGCGATCATGCAATCCGTCCTCGCAACGGCGCGCCCGGGCGTCGCCGTCGATGAAGTCCGCGCCGCCGCGCCGGATGCGGCGATGACCGGTCATGGGCTTGGCTTGTGCCTTGAGGAAGCTCCGCGCTTCGACGCCGGCGAACATTTCGTCGATGGCGATGTGGTCAATCTTGCGGTTTCGCTCGCAATCGCGAGCGATCAATCGGCGTCATGGTCGACAATTGTCCGCGTCGAGCGCGGCGCGACGCGCGTATTGTGGGCCGCGTCGGATCTTGACATGCCCGCCGACCGGAATTGAAATGTTTCACGCAAGGCGCGGGAACAATTTGAGCGCGCTGCCGCGATTGACGGCGGCCTCTATTTCGGCGCCGTAATTGCGCGCGCCAAGCCCTTCGACCGTGCGCGCCATCGGCACATAGGGATAATCGCTGCCGAATAATATTTGCGACGGCGGCACAAGCGCCGTCAGAGCCGCCATGGCCGAGGGATTGTGCGTGGAATTCGCCACGTCGAAATACAACGATTGCAGCGTCTTCAGGATTCCGCCGGGATTGCGCTCGGCGATTTTCGGCTGGCGCATCAACTGATCCATGCGCCATGGGGCGCGTCTAGCCCGCGCGCAAGGGCTGCTGCCCTATCCAGCGCAAGCCGCCATCGGCGACTTCAACGCAGAGAACGCCGCCCTCCAGCGCGACAGCGCCCACATTCGGTTCGCCGTCGCCCGCGATAAATTCGAGGGGATAAGAACCGCGGCAGGATTCGAGCGACCAATGCGTCAGGCTCGCGCCCTTGTGCCCGGCGAAAGCGGCGACGAGCTGCGCCTGCAAGGATTTACCCGGATCCAGACGCGTGAGGGCCGCCTCGAACGAGGCGTCGAACGCGGCGAATTTCGCGGCGGTCAAGGCGTCCGTCGAGAAGGACCGCGTCAGTCGCGCCCATGTCGATTTATAGGCGAGGGACGCGCGAACCGCGAAAGACGCGCCGACGTTCGGCGCGCGGTCGACGCGCAGGAAGTTCGCGTCGCGCGCGAGATTCGGCGCGATGACGACGAAGATTTCTTCGACGCGCTGGTCGCGCGCGGCCTTTTCGAGCGCGCCCATGGCGGCGTGCGCCTTCGCAATGGCGGCGGGCGAAATGGCGTTGAAGCTCGCGCGCGCGATTTCCGCCGCGCGGTTGAACAAAGCGGTTTCCGCGTCGTCCCGCGCGCCGCGCGCGCGTTGAAAAAGCGCGGTGGCGTCGACGAGTTCGAGAGACGGCGCGGCCGTTGTCAACGCGGCCGCCTGGCCGCCCGGCAACATGTCGAGTTCGAGGACGCCGAGGCGATTCGCCTTTTCCTCCGCGAGGCGCTTGCCAAACAGTTCCGCGGGGCGGGGCGTGCAGAGAATGCTGCCCGTCGGCGTGACCGACCGCATCCATTCGGCGACGCGGTTGGACAGGGCGGTGGCAAAATCCGGCGCGCCTTGCGGCGGGACGAAGAGCAGGCCCTCGGACCAATAGGGCGTGAAGCCGGTGAGCCACGACACCGCGGCGGGCCGCGCGATGTTCGTATAGAGCAGCAAGCCGTCGAGCTTTTCAGCGCGCACGGCTTCTTGCAAACGCCGCGTGCGCGCCTCCAGCGCCTCCAGCGGCAGTTCCCGCGCGTCCCATCCGTAAAATCCGCGACGCATGGTTACCTCAGGAATTCATGGCGAGAAGTTGGCGCGACAGGCCGCCGACGGATTCGTGTCCATCGGCGCGCACGATGATCGTGTCGCCGAGCACCATGTACCCGACATCGGGATGATAGGTGTTGGGATGCACGATGATCGTCGAGCCCTCGCCGACGGGAATGTGAATATCCTCCAGCAATTGCGGCTTCTGGTCGGGAAACAGTCCGATGCCGTGGCCGCGCACGCGCGTATATTCGGAGGTCACGTACTTGCCGAGATCGTATTTGCGGAACACTTCGTTTTCCGCGCGCGCGATCTGCGAGGCCAACACGCCGGCGCGCACGCTCGCCAAGCCCGCCTCGAGCGCCTCCTGATAGACGGCGAAACTTTTCAGTTGCAGTTCGCTAGGCGCGCCCGCGACCATGGTGCGGCAAACCTGCGCGTAATAGCCTTCGACGCAGGGCGTGAGTTCCGTCGTGACGAGATCGCCTTCCTTGATGATCTTGCCGACGGGCGGCGCCATGCCGCGCACCTCGACGCCGCCGACGCCGATGATCATGAAGTTTTCCGGCACGCCATTGGCGCGGAAAAACGCCTCGATCTCCGCGATGAGCTCGTAATCCTTGCGTCCGGGACGCACGGCGCCGCGGAACACTTCGTAGCCGGCGTCGGCGAGCTTTGCCGCGTGGCGCACGGCCTCAACCTCGAAGTCGCGCTTGCCCATCAGCAGCTTTTCAAGAATTTCGGCGCCGTCGGCGATGCGCAATTCCGTCGCGGCGCGGGTCAGGCCATAAGGCATGAGATGCCACGGCGTGGCGGCGACGCGGCGGTTGCCGGCGCGGGCGAGATGTTCCTTGGCCTTTTCGATGAGACGCGGCGCGAAGACCACTTCGCAATTGCCGTCGGCGCGCGCGCGGTCGACTTCGCCGCGATCGTCCAGCAGCAGGGTGACGGAGCCGTCCTTGCCGACGAGCGCCAGCGCCTGGCCCTCCTGAACGCCGAAATCCGTCGCGTAGCGAAGCGAATCGGCGTGCCACGAATTGCCGTAGATCAGCAGCGCGTCGACATCGGCCTTTTCCATCTCTTCTTGCAGGATCGCGGTGCGGGCGCGGTGGATGGCTGTGACGGACATGATGGCCTCGTTTCAGATGCGGGCGCCGTAGAGTTTCTTCGCGTTGTCGCGCGAGACGAAACCTTCCTTCACGTCGCGCGCGGTTTCCTGCGGCGATCGCTCGCCGGGATCGCCATAACCGCCGCCGCCGGCGGTGAAGAACGCCACGCGGTCGCCGACTTGCAGGGGAATCTGCGTCCCTTTGAGCACTTTGCGCTCCGGCGCGCCGTTGGCGTAGCGAATGACCGCGTAGTTGGTGCCGCCCTCGCCGCCGCCGCGCAGCCCCCATGGCGGCATCTTCGTGCGCTCGAAATTGATGTTGACCTGACAGGGCGCGAGGCAGCGATAGGTCAATTCCACCCCGAGCCCGCCGCGGAACTTTCCCGCGCCGCCGCTGTCGTCGCGCAGCGCGTGGTTTTCGACGATGAAGGGATAGCGGATTTCCTGCAGTTCCACGGGGCTGTTGCGCACGTCGCCCTGGCAGACGGAGACGGAGGCGTCCTCGCCGTCCTCATGCGGGCGCCCGCCCCAACCGCCGCCGAAAATATTCATCAGCAGAAAGCGCCCGCGCTCCGGCGTCATGCCGTAGAAGGAGCAGCCGCCCATGTCGCCCTTGTGGGCCGCCGGAATTTTCGTCGGCAGCGCCGGCGCGAGCGCCCTGAGAATCGTATCGATCGTCGTCGGCAGCGCGATGCTCCACAAACCGAGCGCGGCGCCGGGCTTCGCGCTCAACATCGTGCCTTCCGGCAGAATGACCTCCAGCGCGCGAAAACAGCCTTCGTTCACGTCGAGGTCCGGCGAGGTCAAGCCCTTGAATGCGACCCGCGCGCCGGCGACGCCCCCGGAGCGGCCCGAGTTGATGGGACTGTTGGTCTGCGGATTCATCTCGGAGAAATCGATCGACATGACCGAGCCCTTGACGCGCACGGTGACCTTGACTTTCAGGGGCGTATCGAGATCGCGGCCGTCGTTGTCGAGAATGCTTTCGGCGGTGTAAACGCCGTCCGGTATCTGCTCGACGACCTTGCGCACCGCGATGTCGGCCTGATCCCAGATGCGCGCGATGCATGCTTCGACGGTCGCCTGGCCGTACCGCGTCAGCAATTCGTCGTAACGCCGCGCGCCGAGCTGGCAGGAGGCGATCTGCGCCCGCATGTCGCCGAGAGCCGCTTCGGGAAAGCGCAGATTGTCGTTGATGATCTGCCAGAGTGTTTCGTTTCGCTTGCCCTCCTCATAGATTTTCAGCGAGCGCATCTGGATGCCCTCGGCGAAGATCTCCGTCGTGGCGGAAGAACCAAAACCAATGCGGGCGCCGCCGATATCCACCCAATGCGCGCGGTTGGCGGTGAAGGCGACAAGGCCGCCCTTGTGAAACACGGGCACGCAGAGCACGACGTTGTTGAGATGTTGCCCGCAAGTCTCGCCGTGATTCATGATGACGACGTCGCCGGGCTTGAACCCGTCGATGCCCCAACGCGCCACGGCGTCCTCGACGGCGACGCCGAGGTCGGCGAGGAAAATCGGCAATCCCCCGCGGTTTTGCGAAATCATGCGGCCCTGCAAATCGATGAGGCCGCAACAATAATCGCGAACTTCATAGATCATCATGTTGTAGGCGGCCTTGCACAGGGCGTTGGCCATTTCGTCGGCGTAGGCGACGATGGCGTTGCGCACGACCTCGACGGTGATGGGATGGGTTTTGACTTCGCTCATGACGCGCTTTCGGGAAAATAAATGTCGACGACGAGGTGGCCCGTCTTCGTCACGGTCACCTTGTCGCCGGGATGGATGAGAATGGTCGAGTTCGGCTCTTCTATGACGGCGGGGCCGACAAAACTCATGCCTGCGGGCAAGGCGGGGCGCCAAAGAATGCGCGTCTTCACGGGCCGGTCTGGATCGGCGAAAATAACGTCGCGCGACGATTCCGGCGCGCTGTCGGTCGCGGTCCACGGTTCGACCATCCATTCCTCGGCGATCGTGTCGGACCGCGCGGCGGTCAGCACGAGACGCAAATTCACGACTTCGAGCTTTTCATCGCTCGCCGCCTGGCCGTAGCGCTGGTCGTGCTCGACATGGAAGGCGTCGCGCACCTCCTCCGTGTCGCCGATCAACATGGCGGCGTCGCGCAGGGGAATTTGCAACGCGTGCTCCTGGCCGACGTAACGCAAATCAACCAAATATTTGAACTCGGCCCCGTCCCGCGAAACGCCGTCGCGCGCGAGTTGCGCGTGGGCCTCGTCGGTGAGTTCGGCGAACACGCTTTGCACCAGCGCGGCGTTGAGCGTTTCCAGTCCGCCGACAAGCGTGCGGACAAAATCCTGCCGCCAGGAGGCCATGAGCATGCCGAGCGCCGAGAACGTCCCGGGCAGTTTCGGGATGATGACGCGCGGAATAAAAATCTCCCGCGCGACGGCGATGGCGTGCAGGGGCCCCGCGCCGCCAAAAGCGATCATCGCGGTGTCGCGCGGATCGACGCCCTTGTTGACGGAGACGGCGCGCACGGCGAGCGACATGGCGGTGTCGGCGATGGTGGCGATGCCGATCGCGCATTCTTTCGCCGGCAGTTTGAGCGGACCACCGACTTTCGCTTCAATCGCGCGCTCGGCGGCCGCGACGTCGAGTTGCATGCCGCCACCGAGAAAACGGCCGGGATTGATGCGGCCGAGCACGAGATCGGCGTCGGTGATGACCGGATCGAGCGAGCCCTTGCCGTAGCAGGCCGGGCCGGGATCGGCGCCGGCGCTCTTTGGTCCGACATGCAGGCCGCCCGAGCCATCCACCCACGCGATTGAGCCGCCGCCCGTGCCGACTTCCACGATGTCCACCACCGGCAATTGCATGGGCTGGCCGCTGGCGAGATCGCCGATGACATAGCCTTCCTCGACGGCGGGCGCGCCATTGGTGATGAGGCTGCATTTCGCCGTGGTGCCGCCCATGTCGAAACCGATGCAGCGCTCGATGCCCAGATGCAGCGCGAGCTTGCCGGCGCCGATCATGCCGGCGACCGGCCCCGATTCCATCATCGAAACCGGTTGCGATTTCGCTTGCGCGATCGACATGACGCCGCCGTTCGAGCGCATCATGTGCAATTTGCCGGGAAACTCTTGCCCGCGCAGATAGTCTTCCAGCAGGCCGAGATATTTGCTGACGCGCGGGCCGACATAGGCGTTGAGCGCCGTCGTCGAGGTGCGTTCA
>JANYDZ010000192.1 GCA_025363375.1 Hyphomicrobiales bacterium | reverse complement strand
CTAAGCCCGCCGTCCGAAACGCACGGATGCGGCGGGGGAAGCAGGCATCAAAATGGCGAACGAAAAACAGCCGATTGTGATCAAGAAATACGCCAACCGGCGTCTCTACAATACCGGCACAAGCACCTACGTAACGCTTGAGGATCTCGCCCAGATGGTCAAGAAGGGCGAGAATTTCCAGGTTTTCGACGCCAAGACCAACGAGGAAATTACCCGTTCCGTGCTAACGCAAATCATTTTCGAGCAGGAAGGCAAGGATGGGCAGGCGCTGCTGCCGACCCACTTTCTGCGCCAGCTGATCGGATTTTACGGCGATTCCATGCAATCGCTGGTGCCAAGCTATCTGCAATTCTCGCTGGAAAAATTTGTCGGCGAACAGCAGAAAATGCGCGAACAGATGACCGCGGCACTGGGCGTCAAGGCGATGCCCGGCGGCGAAATTTTCGCCGCGATGGAAGAGCAGGCGCGCAACAATATGGCGATGTTCAATCAGGCGCTGGGGCTTCTCAATCCATTTGTGGCGCCGGCGGCGGCGACGGAGGTCAAACCCGCGCCGCAAGCGCCGCCCGCCGGCAACGGCGATCTCGAAGCCATGAAACGCCAGTTGGCGGAAATGCAGCGCATGCTCGAAGGGCTGGCCAAGAAGGACTGAGCGCCGGCGGGCGGCGCGGACAAACAGGCGCGTCGCCTCAGAACCTGTTCTTGCGTTCGCGCACCTCGGCAAAAACATCGGCGGCGGATTTGCCGACCAGGCCGACCGTCTTCTGCACTTCGGCGCTTTGCGCGCGCAGGAAGGGATTGATGGCGAGCTCAAGCCCCATGGTGGTCGGCAGCGTCGCCCGACCCGCCGCGATCATGGCTTGCGCCTTTTCCAGATGCTGCTTCAGCAGCGCGTTGCCCGGCTCGATGGTGAGCGCGAATTTGGCGTTGGCGATTGTGTATTCGTGGCCGCAATAGACCTGCGTGTCCTCGGGCAGCGCAATCAGTTTCTCCAGCGAATTCCACATGACGGCCATCGGCGCTTCCATGACGCGGCCGCAGCCAATGGAAAACAAGGTGTCGCCGGCGAAAAGCAGTTTGTCCGCTTCGAAGTAATAAACGATATGGCCGATGGTGTGGCCGGGCGTTTCGACGACCCTCGCCTCGAGGCCGCCAACCATCACGATATCGCCTTCCTTTACTTTCAAATCGACGAGCGGCACGCGGTCGGCCTCGCCCGCCGGGGCGACCACGCGCGCGTCGGGAAAGCGCTTTTTCACGTCGGGAATGCCCTGCACGTGATCGGCGTGGCGATGGGTGACGAGAATGTCGCTCAGCGTCCAGCCCTTCAGCGCCAACGCTTTCAGCGTGGGTTCGGCTTCCGGCACGTCGATCGCCGCCGTCCTGCCCGTCGCGGGATCATGCACGAGGACGCCGAAATTATCCGAGAGGCAGGGGTACTGATAAACGAGCGCGGCCATGACGGTCTCCTACAGCAATCCCGGCGACGGGAAGATCAGCGCCGGATATTCGGCGCGTCGGCCGAACCTGTTTCAAAAATTTCATTTCCGCAGCAACGATTGCATGCGCGCGACAATGTCGGGCGAAACGCCCGCGGTGTCGGCGACGATCTTTTGCAGCTTCTCGCCCGAAGCGGGGTGAAAGTCGAGCTTGCCCTTTTCAATTTCGGCGAGAAGCTCCGGGTCTTGCACCATTTCGTCAAACGCCTTGCGCAGCACGGCGACGCGGTCCGCCGGCACGCCGGGCGGGACCATGAAAGCGCGGCCGACCTCGCCGCCGCTCACATAGAACGCGAACATGGCTTTGTCATCGGGCGTCCTGCCAAGCTCGACCATGGTGGGGACATCCGGCATTTCGGGCGTGCGCTCCAGCCCGTATTGCACGAGCACGTTGATCTTTTTATCGACGATCCATTCGTGACGCGCGGTGTTGAGCGTGTTCCACGAAGTCAAGGCGCCGTCAGTTTCGCCGCGTTCCATGGCGAGCAGGCCGTCCGTGGAGCCGGGATAGGGACCGACGAGCTTGAAGCGCGTGCCAAGCACGCCATTCAGCAGTTTGGGGTAGCCTTCGGAGGGCGAGCCCACGCCCGTAGAGGCGAGCGGGATGTCGAAATTGACGGCGTCCTCGATTTTTTTGGCCTTCGACGTGTGCCAGACGAGATTGATCTCGACATTGGATGTGGCGCGCCCGATCCAGTTGAAGTCGGCGGATTTGAATTGCACGCCCGGCGATTTCAGCACTTCCTCGATGGCGGCCGTCTGCGAGATGATGCCGATGGCCGTGCCGTCCTTCGGCGCGATGCGCGTCATCCAGTTCGCCAATTGAAAGCTGCCGGCGCCGGGCATGGATTGCGCGATGACGGTCGGATTGCCGGGAATGTGCTTGCCGAGATGGCGCGACACGAGGCGCCCGAAGTAATCGTAAGTGCCGCCGGCGGAAAAGCCGATGTAGATGCTGACGGTCTTGCCCTTGTAGAAATCGGCGGGTTGCTGGGCTTGCGCGCACGCCGGGGCGAGCGCGAGCGGCATCGCGGCAAAAATTCGTGCGATCAGGTTCATTCGGTCCTCTCCGCTGCGTCCGGCGCGGCAGTCGATTGGCTTTTAGACGCGGCGGCCGGGCGGTTCAACCGGCATCGACCTGGCGTTGAACGCGGGCGTCCCGGCGATGGAGGGCTCGCGCGAAGATTGCGGCGCGGCCCGCCTTTACAATGACGGCCGCCCCGGGGGAATGGTCAATCCATCATCTCGCCGACCTTCGCCAGAATGGCGTGCGGCATTTTCAACGTCTCGCGGACGATGGCGTCCATCTCTTCGCCGGTGCCGCCGTCGAGCATCAGATTGCGCGCCCGGCAGACCGCCAGAAATTCCGGATCCTTCAGCATTGCGGCGAAGGCGTCGCGCAACGCGGCGAGCCGCTCGGGCGGCACGCCGGGGGTCGTAATGATGGAGCGGCCAATCTCGCCTGTGCTCGCGGCCGCGCGAAGCACCTCGCGGCCCTCGTCGGTGAGCCCAAGTTCCGGCAATGTCGGCACGTCGGGAAGCAGCCGGTGGCGTTTCAACGCGGCCTGATAAATAATCGTGGCTTCACCCCGTTCGATCCAGCCGGGCTGGCTGATGAGAATGCCCGGCAGGCCATAGGCGCCGACAATATCGACCTCGCCGCGCTCCATGGCGAGCTGTATTTCGGTCGAGCCGGCGTAACCCCGCACCAGTTTGAATTTCGCTCCGGCGTAGGTGTTGAGCGCGGTCGGGAACAACACTGTCGTCGAGCCGCCGCCGGAAGCGCCGACCGAGTAGGTTTTCCGGCGCACGTCCTCGAATGATTTGATGCCGCTTTTCGGCAGCGCGACGCCGGTGTCGATGTTGGTGACCGCCCGGCCGATGTAGGAAAACTTCGACATGTCGATTTTAGCGGTGTTGTTCACCACGCTGTCCATCGCCAATGTTTGCGCCAGGCTGCCAAACACGGTGCCGTCCTTCGGCGCGGCGTCCGACATGTATTTCGCGGCGACGAAGCTGCCGCCGCCAGGCATGTTTTGCGGGATGATGGATGGATTGCCCGGCAGGAATTTCGGCAGGAATTCGGCGACCAGCCGGCCATAGAGGTCGTAGCCGCCGCCCGGGCCATATCCGATCAGAAGCCGCAGCGTTTTGCCGCGGTAGAAATCCGCGACGCTCTGGGCGCGCGTCGCGGTGGATGACGCCAGCGCGGCGAGCGCGACGACGAGTCCGATGGCCGTTGCCCTGCGCATTTTTGCCTCCACGCGGCGTCTTGTAGACCGCTTTTCGTCGATTTGAAGGATCGAACGCCGGCGGGGCGTCGGCGGGAAGAAAGATACCGCCTCCGCGCCTTCGCGAAGCGCGCGGCCGGGCCGGTTTCCCGCCGATCGCGCGCCGTTCTCTCAGCCCTATTCCGCCGCTACGTGTGTGGACAGCGCCCTGGCTTCATCCTTGAACACGTCGTTGAGACACCACTCGGCGAGATCGATGCCGGTCGGGAACCAGATGTTTCCAGCTTTCTTCATGTGCTGAATGATCCCGCGCAGCGCCAACGTCCGGCCAGGACGGCCGATGATGTAGGGATGCAGCGTGAACGGGATGTAGACTGGCGCCTTGCTCGACTCCGCCCACAATTCGTCGAAATAGGCCTTCCAGGTCTCGAGCCCGTGGAAGGGGTTGCCGTATTCGCCATGGCGGTGGCCGAACAGCGTGCCGTCGCCGAACGGCTGCCGCGGCAGTTCGACCAGCACCTTGCCGTCCTTTTCGTAGAGAAACGGCTTTTCCTCGTGGAAGCAGTTGCTGTTCCAGACGAAACCGTTCTCGATCAACAGTTCGAGCGTGTTGGTGCTCTGCGTGCACGAACGCCAGCCGAAGGCGCGCCGTCCCGTGCGGTTCTTGATCATCGCTATGGTTTTCTTCATCACCGCGTCTTCGTCGTCGCGCGGCAGGTAGCGCGCGATCTCGTGGTTGTAGCCGTGGCCTTCCACGACATGTCCGTGATCGAGGATCGCCGCGACGGCTTCCGGGAAGCGTTCCGCGATGGCGCCGCAGGTCATGAACGTCGCTTTGATGTCCTCTTCCTTGAGGATTCGCAGAAGCCGGTAGATCGCGTGATGCGGCCCGAACTCTCCCTGGCTCCACATCTCATAGTTGAGAAAGCCGTTCTTATCGGGCTTCACGTCCTCGCCGCCCTGGAAATCGAAGGTCAAGAAAACCGCCGCCCGTTCGTTCCTTGGCCAGCGGATGAGATGGTCGTAATGGTATTCCTTGAGCATGGTGTTCCCTCGCGATGCCGCCGGTTAAGTTTTCAGGTCCTGCTTCACGACCTGTGAAGGCATTCTAGCCCGGGCGCGCGCGTCGTGGTAGCCGGACTCCCGGAAAGACTGTTTTTCCCAAAGAAGCGCTCCAGGACGTCTTTCAGGCGTCCCGCGGGCGTCCCGCGTTGCCGCTCGCCCGGGCAGCCGTTAACACTCGCGCACAGGTCGTGGCGGATGGTTCAAACGCCTCGACGGGGACCTGAAGGCTACAAGAGGCGATTGCCATGCATCCGAGCGCGCCGTTGCGGGATCTGAAGAAACTCAACACCTTCGTGCGCGTCGCGGAACGCCGCAGCTTTACGAAAGCCGCAGCGGATCTGCGCACCACGCCGTCAGTCATCAGCAAGCACATGAAGGAACTTGAGGATTCGCTGGGGTTCAGCCTGCTGAGCCGCTCGACGCACGGCATTCTGCTCACTGACGCGGGCGAGGGCCTGCTGCAAAACTGCCTGAGGATGCTCTCGACCCTTGACGATTACGTTGTCGAGGCGCGCAATCTCCAGAGCGGCCCCTTCGGGACGCTGCGCGTTCAAACGACGGGCGACCACGCGGGAAGCATTCTGGCGACGCTGGCGGCGGAGTTCGCCGGGCGGCATCCCGGGCTCCGCGTGCATTTGTCCGTCCTCGCCGACGACGGCGTTTGCGTGGAGGATGGATTCGACGTGATCGTCGCCAGCAAGAAGCCTCCGCTGCCCGGCCTGGAGGATTGCGATCTTGGCGAGGTTCGGCACGTCGTCTGCGCTTCGCCGGAGTATTTCCAAAGCGCCGGCCGCCCTAGCGAGCCGAAGGATCTTCGCGAACACAACTGCCTTGCGAACCTGTATTCCGGCCCCAAGAGCTGGCCGTTTCAATCCGGCTCGCGGCAAATCCACGTCGAGGTGAAAGGCTCGCTTTCCTCGAACAGCGGCGCGGCGCTGATCCAGATGGCTCGGGAAGGCCGCGGCATTGTCAGGGCGCCACGCCGGCTTGTCGGCGAGGATCTGTCGAACAAGACCCTTGAAAGCATCTTCGATAAATCCGCGCTTTCGCCCGAGCGCTTGCGCGTCTTTTTTGCCAAGGCGAAACACCAACCCGTGAAGACAACCGAGTTCGTGCGGTTCCTGCTTGAGGCGATTTCGGCGCGGTGAAATTGGCGCGACGGCGAGGCGGGCGCCGGATCGCCGCCAGCGGCGCCCGGGCCGCTCGCGGTCCCTCGGTTGACGGCGGCATGGTCTGAAGGTGGCATGGTCTTGTCAGGACGGGCCGGGCGCCGCATGTTGCGAACGGCTTTGGCGGATCGTTGACCGCCAGATAAAAGTTAAAATCTTTCGGGGAGGAATCGATGTCCAAAGGCGCCGGAACCGCCGCTCCAATCGACACTGAAAAGGCGCTTGACAGGCGGCGCTTTCTGGGCGCGGGCGCGGCTGGCGTCGCGGCGGTCGTCGCCGCGGGTCCGGCGAGCGCCGCCGATCCCAAACAGATCGTGTGGGACCGCGAGGTTGATATCGTCATCATCGGCGCCGGCGCCTCGGGCTTGCCGGCCTGCATCGCGGCGCGCGATCAGGGCGTCGAAGTCATGGTCGTCGATCATCACTTCGACGCGGGCGGCATCGCCATCATGAGCGGCGGCGACATCCGCATCGGCGGCGGCAACCGTTTGCAGATCGCGGCCGGGGTCAAGGAAACCGCCGACGATGTTTTCAAGCGCTGGACGGACCCGCTGAAACACCGCTTCGCCGACGCCGAACTTGTGCGCCGCTTCGCCGACGAGAATGTCGCGACCTTTGATTTTCTCGAAGCCAACGGGGTGAATTTCGACCGGCACGGCACCAACGTGCCAAAGGAATTCCGCCCCGGCATCACATCGACGCCGGGCATGCGCCCGCATGAATGGCCGATCCGGACCGATTTGCTGACGCTCGATCAGGGCCGCAACGGTTCCGGCATCGTGCGCCCGCTGGAGTTGAGCGCGCGCGACAAGGGCGTTGAATTTTTGCTGTCGCACACTTTGCGCGGCCTGCATCGCGAAGAGCCCTTCGCGGGCCGCGTGCTCGGCGTGCGGGTCGAGGCGGTGGACCGCTGGTTCCAGCCGCAAAGCCGCTTCCTCAACATCCGCGCGCGCAAGGCGGTCGTGCTGTGCAGCGGCGGCCACGGCGCCAATGTGAATTTCCGCCGCATGTTCGATCCGCGTCTGACGGCGGAATATCAGCATCACGGTCAGGCCACGGCGCCGGCCAACGCGGCGGGCGAAATTTCCGCCCTGTCCATCGGCGCGGCGCTTTGGTCCGTCGGCAACGAGACGGACACCGGAACCGGACAGGCCATGGACAAGGGCCGCATCGGCGTGCGCGAAAATTATGTGCGCGGCAAGATCGGGCCGGAAGCCGCCGTATTCTTCCGCCATCGCGCGCTCGGCCTCGATGTCGGCGACTGGCAGGACCTTATTCTTGTGAAAGAGAACGGCATGCGCTTCTGGGATGAGACCGACAATACCGAAGACGGGTATTTTTCGCACGCGATGCAGCCGACGGGCGATCCGAAAAAGCTCAACGGCGGCGGCCCGATCTGGGCGATCTTCGACGCCGCGGCGGTGGAGCGCGAGAAGTGGCAGACGGTCACGCCGCATGTCGACCGCGCGGGAGGATATTTCTTCAGCGGCGCGACGCTGGAAGGCCTCGCCGCCGAAGTGAAGCGCAACATTTATCAATGGCGCGCCATGCCGGGCGACGCGCTCAAGAAAACCGTCGAGCGTTTCAATTCCTTTGTCGTCTCGGGCAAGGACGAGGACTTCAAACGCCCCGCGCCGCCGCACAAGATCGAGAAGCCGCCGTTTTACGCGGCGTGGGCGACGCCGTGCCTGCATGATTCCTACACGGGGCTGCGCACCAACACGAATTGCCAGGTGATGGACATGCAGGGCAGGTTGATCCCCGGGCTTTTCGCCGCCGGCGAAACACAAGGCGGCATCAAGAGCCACGGCCTCGGGCGCTGCATCGTCACCGGGCGCGTCGCGGGCATGGAGGCCGCGCGCGGGTTGTGAGGAGCGGGGAGGGAGCGCACAGGGTCGAACTGGATTTCTTCGAGCCGCTGGAGCCGCGATACGATCTCGGCGCGACGATCGCGCTCGCAGCGGCGGTGACGACGAAATCGGGCCGCGACCTTGCCGGCGCGGCGTTTGAGATCAGGCAGGGCGAGGCGGTTGTCGCGCGCGGCGTTCTGCCCGGGATCGAGCGCTTCGATCCCGAAAGCGACGGCTACGATCCGCGCAACGGCCCCGTCGATGAGCGCGATTGCGCGCGCATCGCGTTCAAGGCGCCGCGCGAGATCGGCGCGTTTGAATGGACGCTGGTCATGCCGGCGCAGGAGATCGACGGGATTGCGCACGCGGCGTCGTCGTTGGCGTTTTCGTTCACGACAGGGGAGCATAAAACCAGCCTTGCCGTGTGGGATGTGCCTTCGCCCGTTGTCGTCGGCGAACAGTTTTCCGTGAAAGTGGGCGCCAAGTGCGGCGCCTGTTGCGTGCTGACGGGACGCGCCATCGAGCTTCGC
>JANYDZ010000181.1 GCA_025363375.1 Hyphomicrobiales bacterium | reverse complement strand
TGTCATAGATGATGTTGATGCCGTCCCATGCGGCGACGGAGGCCATGTCGGGCACGGTGTCCGGCCCGGCCTGCGCTTCCAGCGCCTTGCGGAAGGCGATGTTTTCGGGCCGCTGGTTGGACTCGGTGTAATGCACGGACGAAATCGTGCCGATGACGCTGTCGCCGAAGGACGGCAGGAAAATCTGCTGCACTTCGCCGCCGGCCAACAGTTTGATGCCGGCGGCTTTCAATCCGCGCCGATCGAATTCGCGCACCATCGCGACCGAGGGCGCGCCCGCCGGCGCGAAGATATACAGAGCCTCCGCCTTCGATTGCAGCACCCGCTCCATATAGGGCGCGAAATCGGTCACAGAAAGCGGGACGCGGTCCTTGCCGAGAACCTTGCCGCCGCCCTTCTCGAAATTCTTTGTGAAGGCTTCTTCCGAATCATGGCCGGGCGCGTAGTCGCTGACCATGGAATAGGCGGTCTTGATGCCGTTTTTCGCGGCCCATTCGCCCAACGGCTTGACGTACTGCGCCGCCGTCATGCTGACGCGCAGGAAATAAGGCGACTTGCGGGGGATGATCGAGGTCGCCGCGTTCAGAATGATGGTCGGCGTTTTGGATTCGGTTATAACCTCGGCGACGGCCAGCGCGTCCGGCGTCAGGGCGAAGCCGCCGAGCATCTGCACTTTTTCGCGCAGGATCAGCTCTTCGGCGAATTGACGGGATTTCGACGCGTCGCCGGCGCCCTCGTCGCGCCAGACGATCTGGATCTCATGGCCGTTGACCGTTTTGCCGTTGACCTTCTGGTAGGCGTCGATGGAATCCTTGAATTGCTTGCCCCAGACCGCGAAGGGGCCCGAGAACGGCGCGATCAGCCCGATCTTCACAACCTCGGCCATGGCGGCGGTCGCGGTTACAGCGAACGTCGCCGCCAGCAGTGCGCGAAAAGTTGTTTTCATATTCCCTCCATGAAGACCCAATCCCCGGCCCCCGATCGCAAGGTGGATGATATTGGCGGAAGCGTCAATGTTGAGCGAAGCCGAAACAGACAGCAAAAAGCCCCGCCTTTTGAGGCGGGGCTTTTGCGAATTTGGCGCGGGCGAAAAATCAGCGCGAATAGAATTCGATCACGAGGTTCGGTTCCATCTGCACCGGGAAGGGGACTTCCGTCGGCACAGGCACGCGGATCAGCCTGGCCGTCATTTTGGCGTGATCGACTTCGTAATATTCGGGCGTGTCGCGCTCGGCGAGCTGCGAGGCTTCCATCACGATGGCGAGTTCGCGGGATGCTTCCTTCACCTCCACGAGATCGCCCGGCTTCACCTGATAGGAGGCGATGTTCACCCGGCGGCCATTGACCTTCACATGGCCATGGTTGACGAACTGGCGGGCGGCGAACACGGTGGCCACGAACTTGGCGCGGTAGCAGACCGCGTCGAGACGGCGCTCAAGCAGGCCCACGAGATTGTCGCCCGAATCGCCCTTCATGCGAATGGCTTCGGCGTAATATTTGCGGAACTGCTTTTCCGAAATGTTGCCGTAATAGCCCTTGAGCTTCTGCTTCGCCTTCAGCTGGGTGCCGAAGTCGGACATTTTGCCCTTGCGGCACTGTCCGTGCTGGCCGGGGCCGTATTCGCGGCGATTGACGGGGCTCTTGGGGCGGCCCCAGATGTTCTGGCCCATGCGGCGGTCGATTTTGTACTTGGATTCTGCGCGTTTGGTCATGTCGTCCTCTAAAATTGGGCGCGAGGACAAGCGCCGACGCTGCGCCAAAGCGCGCTTCGGTCCGCGTTCCTCCCGCCGTGGCGGAGAAACACGCCCTCCTCTGTCCCTTGCGGGACCGACAGGTTGCTCACTTCATTGAAGGAGCAGCCGCGGGTGTGAAATGCAACGCGCGCCCGAGAGGACGCGCGAATGAGCGGTTTCTAGGCGACAGGGCTGGAAAAGTCAATTTCCATCGCTTTTGTGACGGCAACCCCTTAAACAGGGCGCCAAGCCATCAGGACTTCCCATGCAAATGACCCGTCGCAGCCTCGTCTCAGGTCTGGCGTCCGCCACCTTCGCGCCCCTCAGTGCGCAGTCCCAGGGGGCCTCTCCCGGCATCCCCTTCAAGGTCGGCATGTCCGCCCCCGCCAATACCTATCTGGCGATCTGGATGGCCGATCAGGCGGGCTTCTACAGGGCCAACGGGCTCGACTATCAAATCTACAACATGACGGGCGGCGCGGAGGCGGGGCCGACGCTCTCCAGCGGCAAAATACAGGCCATGCACATTGGCCTGTCCTCGGTGATCAGGGCGAACAGCGCCGGCGCCAACCTGCGCGTCATCGGCTCGCTTTCCAACGTCATCCGCTTCACGCTGTTTGGCAGGCCGGGCGTCACGACGCCGCAGCAGCTCAAAGGCGGGACCTTCGGCATTTCCAGCCTGGGTTCCGAGAGCGATGTCACCATCACCCTCGCGCTTGAAAAAATAGGTCTCGTCCGCGGCGATATTTCGACGATCGAAACCGGCTCCGGCGGGCAGCGCCTTGCGGCCTTGCGCGCCGGGACGATCACCGCCGCCGCCCTCAACGAACCCTATCGCACGCAGGCTTTTGAACTCGGCCTGCCCGCGCTTGTCGATCTCGTCCCCGACCAGACGCCCTGGATTTTCTCAGGACTCGTCGCCGACGCCGCCTATATCAAATCCAGCCGCGACGCCTTGCTGCGGTTTTTGCGGGCGACCATCGAGGGCAATTATCTCGCCATGACCGACGAGGCGAAAGCGAAGGACGCGCTCTCCAAAGCGTTGAAGCTCACCGACGCGAAAATCCTCGACATCAGCTACAAGGATTTCAAGCAGCAATCGCCGCCCAACGCGGAGATCAGCCGCGAGGGCGCGCGGCGCAACATAGCGATTGTCGCTTCCGCGCGCGATGGCGGCGATATCGCGGATTACTGCGACCTCAGCTTGTCCGAAGACCTGCGCAGCGAAGGCTTTTTCGAGGCCATGCGGGCCAAATACGGAAAGCTGTGAACCCGCCGCGTCGAGGCTTTCCAGCCGTTTATGACCGCGACATCGCGGAATTTCGAAAATCAACGGCATTTCGAAAATCAACGGCTTGTGGGCGGCGTTGCGCCTGCTGGATTGGATCATCAGAAAACACTGAATGGGGAGCAGCGTGACCGATTTCAAACTTTTGTCCTATGGCGCGACGAACAGGCAAGGCCGCGCGGGAGTGCTCGTCGGCGACGACGTGCACGACGCCGAAAAGCTCACCGGCAACGCCGCCTATGTTTCGACGCTCGGCATCATCGAGGATTGGGCGGCCGCCGAAGGCGCGATTGAAGCGGCCGCGGCCAAAGCCGGGGCCAGCTCAAAGGTTGGGACGCCCGCATCCCTGCATATTCTCGCGCCTTTGCTCTATCCAGGCTCGTATTTCTGCGCCGCGGCCAATTACAAGGATCATTCCGAGGCGATGGCGAAGAAACAGGGCCGTCCGCCGGAGCCCGATCCGCGCACGCTCGGCATCAAGCCGTTCCACTTCGTCAAATCCGGCAAGCAGGCGACCGTTGGGCCGACCGAGGATTTGCCGATGCCTCATTATTGCCGGAACTTCGACTGGGAGATCGAACTCGGCGCGGTCATCGGCAAGGCGTGTTCGCGCGTCTCCGCCGCCGACGCGCTCACATATGTCGCGGGCTACACGGTTTGCAACGACGTGTCGGTGCGCGACCGCCCCTACATGATGCGCGAAAACGTGCCGCCGACCTCGCCGTTCAACGCCGATTTCATCGGCATCAAGGGCTTCGACAAGAGCGCGGTTATGGGTCCCTGCATCACGCCGGCCTCGCAGATCGGCGACGCCGCCAATCTCGGCATGAAGACCTGGATCGACGATTGGCTGACGCAGGATTCGAATTCCGGCAAGATGATTTTCAACACCGCCGAGCAGATCGCCTGGCTCTCCGAGCGCATCACGCTGCTGCCCGGCGACGTCGTGATGACCGGCACGCCTTCGGGCACCGGCGCCGAGCAGGGCCGCTTCCTGAAAAAGGGCGAGACCGTGCGCATGTGGATCGAGAAGATCGGCGAGGTCCGCAACAAAGTGGTGTGAGCGCCCCGGCGCTCCTGGTGAGCGACGTCGCGTTGCCCGGCAGCGGGCAGGGCGGGGATTGCCGGCGCAAACGCGAGGCGGCGCAAGCCGCCCCGCTCATTTTCGCTTCAACCCGCCGCCGTCACGGCCCGCTTCGCCATCACGCCGATCAAATGCGCGCGATATTCGGCGTCGGCGTGAATGTCCGCGTTGAGCCCCGACGCCGCCTGCGCCTTGCCGTCGAGCGCTGCGGCGGAAAAGTTCGCGCTCAGGGCGGCTTCGAAATCCTTCTGGTGGAAGACGCCCGAAGAACCAGCGCCGGTGACGGCCACCTTCACATCCGCGCCTTTTTTCGCGACGAACACGCCGACGATGGCGTAGCGCGAGGCAGGGTTGCGGAACTTCTGATAATTGGCCTTGTCGGGAATCGGGAAGGAAACGCTGGTGATGATTTCGCCGTCGCCAAGCGCGGTGTCGAACAGGCCGGTGAAGAAATCATCCGCCTTGATGGCGCGCTTGTTTGTGACGATCGTCGCGCCAAGCGCGAGGCAGGCGGCGGGATAGTCGGCGGCGGGATCGTTGTTGGCGATGGAGCCGCCGCAGGTGCCCTTGTTGCGCACGGCGGGATCGCCGATGCCGCCGGCGAGCGCCGCGAGGGCCGGGATCGCCTTTTGCACATCGGCCGATGTCGCCACCGCGACATGCCGCGTCATCGCGCCGATGACGACCGCGCCACCCTCGATCTTGATGCCGCGGAGTTCGTCGAGCTTGCCCATGTCGATGATGTCGCTCGGCGAGGCGAGGCGTTGCTTCATCGTCGGCAACAGCGTCATGCCGCCCGCCATGATTTTTCCGTCCGCGTGAGCGGCGGCGAGCGCGGCGGCCTCGGCGACCGATTTAGGCTCGTGATAGTTGAAAGCGTACATGTGCGTCTCCCTCGAGGTCTGAATTAATGCGCCCGCTGCGCCGCGCGCCAGACGGCTTGCGGGGTTGCGGGCATGGCGATGTGTTCGTGGCCGAGCGCGTCAGTAATGGCGTTGATGACGGCGGGCGGCGCGGCGATGGCGC
>JANYDZ010000158.1 GCA_025363375.1 Hyphomicrobiales bacterium | reverse complement strand
GTGAATGGGCAGAGGCTTCTGCACGGGCACAGGCGTGATCCACACATCGTCAAAATTGTAGTTTGCGCCGTGGTGCGAAACGAGGCCGCCGTTCCAGAGCTTTTGCAGAACCTCCAGCCCTTCGGCGAAAATCGCGGCGTTGCCCTCGAAGGACACTTCGAAGGGCGCGTATTCGCGCCGGTCATAGCCGCGCCCCGCGGCGAAATCGACGCGCCCGTCGCTGAGCAGATCGAGCGTCGCCCACTGCTCGGCGACGTGAATGGGATGATGCAGCGGCAGCACGGTGACCGCGGGCGCAAGCCGAATGTTTTTGGTGCGCGCGGCGATGTGCGTCAACACCATTGCGGGCGAGGAATTGACGCCAAGCGTCGAAAAATGATGTTCGCCGATCCACGCCGAACTCATGCCAAGCGCGTCCGCGTGCAAGGCCTCGTCGACGATCTGCACGACGAACTCATTGGGACCGCGCGGATTTTCAGCGTAATTGTTGTCGCTGAGCGTGAAGTAGCCGAATTTCATCGTGATCCCATCGTTTGGAACGACCGCGGACGCGGCGGTTTGTTGACGGCGTCAGGAGACCAGATCGCTCTGGCAGCGTCAAAGCCGGCGGCGCGAGCCCGGTTCAAAACGGCACAAATCGTTAAAATCGCGCGCGGAAAATTCGCCGGGCGGAGGTTCGCGCGACGCCTTGCCGCCCAGTCTTGGCGCCGCATCGCACGCAGGGCGCAAGATGCAGCGCGAACGATCCGCCAACCCGCGCAAAACAGTGATTCGTGCATGCCCTGTTCGTGCTTTTGTCGAAGCGTTAACGCGAGCGGCTCGCCACGATCCGCGCCGATGGATTATCCTGCCGGTCATCTCCGCGATTCTCTCGTCCGAAATGCTAAATCGCGGCGCCCACAAAAACGCGGCTGGTCTCCAGCCTGGTTGCGTCGTTGCCGGGCGCGCCGGGCCAGGCCGCGCGGCGCAGGGCGCCTCAGCGCCGCCCCTTGAGATAGCCTTCAAGGTAGGTGAGCGCCGCCTGACGGTCGAAATCGTTGGCCTCGGAGAAAGCCCCGTCGTAGAGATCGACGATCCATTTGTCCTTCTTGCGGTCGATGACGGCGTCGCGCGCCAGCGTCAGATACATAAGGCCCATGCCGCGCTGGCGCTGAACGCCTTCCGCGCCGCCAAAATACAGGTGGCCCAGCACCGCCTGGGATTGCATGTGCTGCTTGTCGGCGGCGAGCTTCAACCAGCGGGCGCCGCGCCGCACGTCCTTCTTCACGCCGTCGCCGTCAAGAAACATGCGGCCGAGATTGTACTGGGCGTGCGGATCGGCGAATTCCGTCGCCGCGAAGGTGAACATGTCGCGCGCGCGGGCGGGATCGCGGTTGACGCGCGAATTGGGAATGCCGGTCAGCGAATAGGCGCCAACGGCGACGAAAGCGCTGGCGACGACGCCACGTTGACGCGGGCCGGCGTTGTCGTCGTAGTCCTCGACGATCTGACTGAAGAACTCATAGGCCAGTTTGTCGTCGTGCGGGACGCCGTCGCCCGCCGCGTACATGGAGCCCAGCCGCCACCGCGCCAGCGGCTCGCCGCCATCCGCGGCAAAGCGCAGCGCCTCAAGATCGCCGACGGGCGCGCCCGCCCGGTAGCCTTCGAGATATTTGCTCAGCGCCTGCTGGGGGTTCTTGAACGCCTGGGCGACGGAAGGCGCCGCCGGAGCCGCGCCAGCCACGGGCGGCGGCAGCGGCGTCACGATAATGGCGCCCGCCTTTTTTTCATCGAGCGCATGCGCCGGCACGCCGGCAATCAAGCTGGCAAGGCCGGCGACACAGACAATGGCGACGCGACTAGAGATCGGCATAGACGTGTTTTTCACCCAAGTTGCCCGGATGCGTGACGGCGCCGTCTTTGGCGTTGCCAACAGTCTGAGCATATTTCCAAATGGCGCCCGAACCGTAAAAGGTCTCGCGCGGTTTCCAGTTTTTTCGGCGCTCGGCGAATTCGGCCTCGCTCACATCGGCTTCGAGCGTGCCCTTGATGGCGTCGAGGCGGATAATGTCGCCGTCCTTCAGGAGCGCGATAGGACCGCCCACGGCCGCCTCGGGGCCAACGTGCCCAACGCAGAACCCGCGCGTCGCGCCGGAAAAGCGGCCGTCGGTGATGAGCGCGACCTTATCGCCCATCCCCTGCCCGTAAAGCGCGGCGGTCGTCGCCAGCATTTCGCGCATGCCGGGGCCGCCTTTGGGGCCTTCGTAGCGAATGACGAAGACATCGCCTTCCTTGTAGTTTTTGGTGCGCACGGCTTCAAAGCATGCTTCCTCCGTGTCGAAGCAACGCGCCGGGCCGGCGAAAACCTGCTTGGCCTCCGGCATGCCCGCGACTTTCACGATGGCGCCTTCGGGGGCGATATTGCCCTTGAGGCCAACGACGCCGCCTGTCACCGTGATCGGCCTGTTGGCGGGATAGACCACATCCTGCTGGTCGTTCCACCGCACTTTCGCGAGATTCTCGGCGATGCTGCGACCGGTGACGGTCAGGCAATCGCCATGCAGGAAGCCGTGATCGAGCAGCGTCTTCATCATCAGGGGAATGCCGCCGACCTCGAACATGTCTTTCGCCACATATTTTCCGCCGGGCTTGAGGTCGGCGATATAGGGCGTGCGGTGGAAGATTTCGGCGACGTCGAAGAGATCGAACTTGATGCCGCATTCGTGGGCGATGGCCGGCAGATGCAGGGCCGCGTTGGTGGAACCGCCCGAGGCCGCCACAACGGTCGCGGCGTTTTCCAGCGCGCGGCGGGTTACGATGTCGCGGGGACGGATATTACTGGCGATGAGGTCCATGACGAGTTCGCCGGCGGCCATGGAGAACTGGTCGCGGATTTCGTAGGGCGCGGGCGCGCCAGCCGAATAGGGCAGCGCCAGGCCAATCGCCTCGGAAACGGTCGCCATGGTGTTGGCGGTGAATTGCGCGCCGCAGGCCCCCGCCGAAGGGCAGGCCACACGTTCCAGTTCATCAAGGTCTTCGTCCGACATGTCGCCGACCGAGTGTTTGCCAACCGCTTCGAACAGATCCTGCACGGTCACGGGCCTGCCCTTGAACGTGCCGGGAAGGATGGAGCCTCCGTAAATGAAAATCGCGGGGACATTGAGGCGGACCATGGCCATCATCATGCCCGGCAGCGATTTATCGCAACCTGCGAGGCCGACCATCGCGTCGTAGCAATG
>JANYDZ010000134.1 GCA_025363375.1 Hyphomicrobiales bacterium | reverse complement strand
TTCGCCCATGCTCATGCGCCCCGCGAGCATCACGCCGAAACTGACGGCGGGATTGACGTGGCATCCCGAGACCGGACCGATGCCATAGGCCATGGCGACGATGGCGAGACCGAAGGCGAATGATATGCCAAGCACGTCAATCGCCGTGGCGCCCGTGCCCATGCCGGCTATGACCGCGGCGCCGCAGCCAATAAAGACAAGCGCAAATGTACCAATGAATTCTGCGATGGATTTTTTCATGAAACACTCCTGTTTTGGGGCGGCGACCAAAGCCCCGCTCCAGAATCGCGGCCTCCCGGTAGTCCGCGGATGAATAGTGAGCCCTTTGTCTTTGCGCTGTCGAGTCGAAAAATCGCGTCGACGGTCAAAAATCCGGGGAAAATCCGGGTCAGCTTTCGCCGCGCGCCGCTTCAAGCGCCTTGCCGATCGCCGCTGCAATCTCCTGCGGCGGCTGCGCGCCGGACAGCGCGTATTTCCCGTCGAAGATGAAAAACGGCACGCCATTCACCCCCATGCGCTGCGCCGCGGCGATTTCCTCCTGCACGGCGGCCTTGTCGGTATCCGCCTCCAGCATACGCAGCATCAGGGCGCGCTCGAACCCGTATTCAACCGCGACATCGGCCAGCAGATTGCGGTCGCCGATGTCGCCGCCCTCCTGAAAGTAAAGTTTGAACAGGCGCTCGACCACCGCGTCCTGCATGCCGCTGGGCTGCGCCCAGCGAATGAGGCGGTGCGCGTCGAGCGTGTTGGGCGAGCGCTCAATCCTGTCGAAGGCGAATTCGACGCCGACCTCGCGCCCGCTCTCGATCAGCCGCGCGTTCATCTGTCCGACACGTTCGGGCCCGAATTTGCGCGTGAGATAGTCGACGCGCCGCATGCCCTCCGGTGGAATGGTCGCGTCGAGCTGGAACGGGCGCCAGCGCACGTCGACGCGCACGTCGCCAAGCGTTTCAAGCGCCGCGCTCAACTTGCGTTTGCCCACAAAGCACCAGGGACAGACCGCGTCCGAGACGACGTCGATCGAAATGGGCCGGATGGCGCCGGCGACGGAAGTTTCATCGTTCATGTTCGCCTCGCGCATGGGCGCCGACAATCGGTGCGCCGGTTCATTTCGGCGTGGAGGGTTGCATCATATCGCCCGGCGCCAGCGTGTCGAGATCGATCAGGGCGACAGCGTCAAATCCGGCCAGGCCTTCAAATCCGGCCAAGCCTGCAAATCCGGCCAGGCCTTCAAAGCCAGCGAGGCCTTCAAAGCCGCGCGCCGCGTTCTGGCTGAGCATCAACGAGGCGAAAGCGTCGCGGGGCGCCTCCTGCGCCAGCGCCGCCGCGAGCTCGCGCGGCCCCACGAGGTGGCAGGGCGCGCGCCGGTCGAGCGCCGCGACGAATTCCGCCGCTGAAAATGGCCCGTGCAGATACAGCGCGCAGCCCGCCAGCAGCGCCGCGAAGGGCCCCGCCGCCAGCGCGATGAAGCTCACGGGCGCCAAGGTCGATACAATGGGATCGCGCATGCCGATGCGCGCGCGCGACAGCAGTTCGAGCGCGGCGGCCACCAACGCCTGCTGGCCGTGCCGAGCGATCGCGCCGTTGCCGCGCGTGAGAATGCGGCACTCGCGTGGCGCGCGCGGCCGCGGCGGCGCGGCGCGCGCGTCGAGTTGAAGGATGTCGAGATCGACGGCGCCGTCCGCCGCGCCGCCGCCGAGGCAGCCGACAATCCTGACCCTCTCGGTGGAGGAGGCGACGGCGAACAGCGCGTCGAGCGGCGCAAGCTCGCCGTAAGCCGCCTCGCTCAACAGCGCGACCGCGCCGCAGGCGGCGGCGAATTCGCCGAGTTCCGCGACGTTCATTTGCGGCGGCGCCAGCGCCACGTCGAGGCCGGCGCGCACGCCCGCGATCAAGGCGACGACGCACGACGCGCGCGCGCCGCCGACGATCAATATGCATTCTTCAGGCGCGAGGCCCAACTCGACCAGATGCGCGGCGAGGGACGACGCCCGCGAATCAAGGTCGCTATAGGTCATCCGCGCGCCCGTGGAATCCTCGAGGGCCAGCCGTTCGGGCCGCAACCGCGCCGCGCCGCCCAGCAGACTGTCGAGATCGAAGGAGGCGAAGGGATCGGGCGGGGATTTCGCGCCGCCCTCAATGAGCGTCATGGCGCCTTGCTCCACCACGTGTCGAGCGTCGCGCCGAACAATGGCGCGGCATAGCGCGCGTTGTGGGCGGGGCGCGCCAGCCGCGTGGAAGCGGCGAACCATTGTTCGGAGACGTGAAACAGGGGCACGATATAGAATCCCGAAAGCAGCACGCGGTCGAAAGCGCGCACGGCGGCGACGAAATCCTCGCCGGTTCGCGCGCCGAGAATCGCGGCGATGAGCCCGTCTATCGCAGGCGACCGCGCGCCGGCAAGATTGTAGGAGGCTTCCTGCGACGCGCTCGCCGAGCCCCAGCGCGTGCGTTGTTCGTTGCCGGGCGACGCCGAGGCGGCCCACAAGCCCGCCATCACGTCGAAATCGAATTTTTGCCTGCGCCGCTGAAACTGCGCTTCGTCGACAAGCCGCACGCGCGCCTCGACGCCGATTCGCGCCAACCCGCGCGCAAAATGCGTGGCGAGTCGTTCCTGCGCGCGGTCGGCCGCCATGATTTCAAAGGCGACCGGCGCGCCTGTGCGCTGATTGCGGAGTTTGCCGTCGGCGATCGCGTAGCCGGCCTGCTTCAGCAGGTTGAGGGCGTTTTTCGACATGACCCGGTCGCGGCCTGTGCCGTCGCTGACGGGCGGCGTCCATTCGCCCGCGAGAATGTCGGCGCGCGCCGCCTGCGGCCAACGCGCCAGCAGCGCTTGCTCGAGCTCGCTCGCGGGCCGTCCGCTGGAAGCAAGCTCGGATTCGTCGAAGAAGCTCTTCGTGCGTCGAAACAGTCCGCCAAACACATTGGCGTTGAGCCATTCGAAATCGAACAGCATGGCGAAGGCCTCGCGCAGCCGGGCGTCGCCGAACAATGCGCGCCTTGTGTTGAAGGCGAAGCCTTCCATGCCCTTGGGGACGCCCAGCGGCGCGCGCTCGACCTTGACGCGTCCCTCGCGCACGGCCGGAAAGTCATAGCCGTTGCGCCAGCGCGCGGGATTGCCCTCTTCGCGATAATCCAGATGTCCCGCCTTGAAGGCCTCGTAGAGCGCTGTCGGATCGCGGAAATATTCGACGCGGATTTCATCGAAATTGTGGAGTCCGCGGCTGATCGGCAGATCCCGCGCCCAATAATCGGCGTTGCGTTTCAGCACGAGGCTCTGGCCGGGGTCCACGGCCTCGATCACATAGGGGCCGGAACTGACGGGAATCGCGAGGCTGGCGTCGGTGAACCGCGCGGTATCGGTGTGCGCTTTCGACAGCACGGGCATCAGCGCCAGGATCAGCGGCATTTCGCGGTCCTCGGCGCCTTCGAGATCGAAGCGGATGGTGAGCGCGTCGGGCGTTTCGACGCGCCGCGCTTGCGAATAGACCGACCGGCTTTGCGGCCGGCCTTTCTCCTTCAGCAATTCAAAGGTGAAGGCCACGTCCTGCGCGGTGATCGGCGCGCCGTTGGAAAACCGCGCGCGCGGATCAAGATGGAAGGTGACGTAACTGCGCTCGGCGTCGGTCTCGATCGATTGCGCAATCTGCGCGTAGAGCGAAAACGGTTCGTCGAAATTCCGCGCCATCAGCGACTGGAAGACGTTGCCGTTGAGGCCCTGGGCGGTCGAGCCGGATTTCACATTGAAGGGATTGAGACTGTCGAAGGTTCCCGCAAAACCGATGCGCAGGCGCCCGCCCTTGCGCGCGGCGGGATCGGCGTAGGGCAGATGCGCGAAATCGGCGGGCAGGGCGGGCGCGCCGTGCATGGCGATGCCATGGCGCGGCCCGTCGTCCGCCAATGCGCCGCGCGCCGCCCCCGACGCCAGGGCGAGCGCGATCAGGATGCGGCGAATCGGCGCGTCAATCATGACGGAATTCTAGTGAAGGCCGGGCCCGGCGTCATTGCGGGAAATGGCGACGGCGCAGGCAAATGCCGGGGATGGCGCGCTGTGGCGAGAATGTCGCGTTTCGGCACTGGAAAAACCCGAAGCAAGCGGATATGAGGGCGCGGACAATCTCTCGCCGCAAGCTGGCAAGGGCTTGAATCCGCGTGGGCTTGTAACCCGGCTGCGTTCTGCGATGGTCGCGGTGACGATTCGCCGGAAGCCAGATTTCACCGGCTGTCCGCAAGGGCCGCCGAGGACCAGACTGAAAGGACGATCATGCCGATTTTCATCAAGCGCCTGTGCGCCGCCGCCGCGGTAGGCGCAATTCTGGTCGCCGCCGGCGCCGCGATCGCCCAGCAACCGCGG
>JANYDZ010000115.1 GCA_025363375.1 Hyphomicrobiales bacterium | reverse complement strand
AGGCGCGTCGAGTTCCTCGACTTCATGAACCAGATCGTCGCCGCGCATCCCGAGCGCGAGATTCACGTCGTTCTCGACAACCTCTCCACCCACAAGCCCAAACGCGACATGTGGTTGGCGCGCCACAAAAACGTGCGTTTCCACTACACGCCCACGCATTCGTCATGGCTCAACCAGATCGAAATCTGGTTCTCGATTCTGCAAGGAAAATCGCTCGCGGGCGCGTCCTTCCAGAGCGTCCCGGAACTTGTCGCGCACATCCGGGCCTTCATTGAAAGCTACAACGAGACCGCGAGGCCCTTTGTATGGACCAAAAGCGAAGTTCATCAGAAACGCCTCAAACCTTGTTTCGCCGATCCGTGATTCCGGGTACTAGGATCGTCCATGCCCGAACAATCGCATCAAGGCAGCGGGCGGGAAAATGGGCGCCCAGCCTACGAACTGGCGACATGGTTTGGCGCGGGTCTTGTCCGCAGGGGCGGGGGCACGCTGGCGGCCGCGACCATTCTGCCATTCCACTGGGCTCTTGGCGGCGCGCCCATCGCGGTTGAAGTCATGCTGACGACGGCGCTTGTTTTTGCCGGCATTTGGGCTGGTCACAAAGTCGCTTTGGCGCGCGGCGAGCATGATCCCCAGATTGTCGTCGTCGATGAAGTCGCCGGCGCGCTGGTTGCTCTGTGTCTGGCGCATGGTCACGGCGTCGCCGGCGATCTGTCGGCTGTCGCGCTGTTTCGCTTGTTCGACATTTTCAAGCCCTGGCCGATCATTCTGTTCGAACGGGGCCGTCACGCCGGGACCGCCATCATGCTCGACGATATCGCCGCGGGACTGATGGCTGGCGCTATTGTTGCGGCCTTTTAAATCTGCGACGCATGTTTTCGCCTTCTTCGGGTTTCAGGATTCGCGCCGCCTCTACCAACGCGTGCGTGGACGCCGCCATGCTTAGCAGGCCGATCATCGCGATGACGCCAAGCGTGACGGGAGCGGGCAGGGTCGACGCCCCGAAGTTCAATGGCGCCAGCAACAACGCGCCGCCAATCAAAACCATCCGTTCGGTCCGCCGCATCCAGAGTGGCGGCAGCGCAATGCCAAGCCCCTCGGCGCGCGCGCGCACGTAGGAGACCGTATATGCCGCAAAAAGCGTCGCGGCCGGGACCAAGCATGCCCAGCCGTGATCCGAATAAAATACACAAAGGCCAATCAGAGGGGCGGCGTCGGAGAAACGATCGAGGGTCGAATCAAGCAGGGCGCCGTAGCGCGATGTCTTGCCGCTTGAACGGGCGAGGGGGCCGTCCAGAAAATCGCAAACGCCGCTCAAAAGCATAAGCAGAACAGCCGGCACGAAATTACCCGTGGCTGTTGCAAAGATCGCCGCCGCGGCGGGGGCGAACGAGGCGTAAGTCAGTGCGTTCGGGGTGATTCCCAGCCGACCCAGGCCAAGCGCCACGGACACTGTCAATTCCTCGAACGGTCGATCACCGCGGGGCGTTGCTTCGCCAGGCCCGGCACTGTCGGGATCAATTGCTTTTGCGCGAGCGTCGTGCGGCATCGTCAAAATCCATTCACATAATGTCTATTCGTCGGAATGGTTTACTCCGGGACGTCCGATTTGACGATCATTTTTATTGCGGAAAGGCGCAATTTGATCCGAAGTTGCACAGATGCAATGGGAAGGCTAGGGACAAGCGAGCGGTTCGCTCCGCGTTGCGGCGCATGGCGCAGGCCGTGGTTTTTAGCGCCAGTATGGATAGCGCCGATGCCAGCCGGTAAAACTCCGGATCCAAGCATGCTCCCGCCATTGGCTTTTGTTCAGCTTAAGCTGCGGAACTGGAGCGCGCGCTATAAACAGATGAGCTGGGCGCGAATTCTGTTTGATTATCAACGCGCCCGGCGCTTGCGGCGGCGTGATGCGCCCGCGCGTCCCGCGCACGCGCGGCCCGAACGCGTGATCGTCAGTCTCACCACTGTGCCAGACCGGATTCCCCATCTGCTCCCGGCCCTGCGCAGCCTGCGCGACCAATCCTGGCCGGCGGATCGTGTTCTGCTGGCCTGGCCGAGGCATTCCATCCGCAACGGCGTTGCCTATCCAGCGCCGCCAGAGCTGCCGGCCTGGGTCGAAATATTGTCCTGTGAGGACCAGGGCCCCGCGACCAAGCTTTTGCCCGCGCTGCTGGCGGAACCGGACGCCCTGATTGTGGTCGTGGACGATGATGTCATATATCCCTATGATTTCATTGAGACATTGCTCTCCGCGTGGCGGCAATCCCCGAATGCTGTGGTGGGCTGGCGCGGCTGGAAGTTCGAGGGCAACGTCGATCCCCGCCATCTTGACCATGTTTTTGCGACGGCGGTGACCAAGCCACAGGACGTTCACGTGCTTATGGGCACGTGGGGCTACCTTGTGCCGGCCCGCCTCCTGAACGCGGATGTCCATGAATTCGATTCATGGCCGCCGGAGGTCCGCTGGTGTGACGATGTCTGGATTTGCGGCCATCTTGCCCGCGCGGGAATCAGCCGCAAGGTTATTGCGGGCAAAGGCCTGCCAATTGAATCACGTGCGTCAGGCATTGCGGCGCTGACGTTTGGGATCAACAGATCCGGTCACAACGACAGAATCGCAATCGCGGCCTTTAGGCAGTGGTGGTGAGACGCGTTCCGCGCCTCGCCGGCCTACTTGAGCTGCGATTTCACGACGGCAAGATTGGAGGCGGTGCCTGTAAGGGTATTGAACACCTGCAGCGCTTTCTGAAGCTCTGTAAACGGTGAACTTGCGACGTAGACGATGTCCTTGTCGCGCACCGACATGCGGCGCGCCAGAAAATATGTATTGGCGTCGCGCAGATTGGCCCGATAGACAACGTTTACAACGCTTTGGCCAGGTTCGATCGGATAGCTTGGATCAAGCTGCCGCACGAGCGAAACAGGCTCGCGTCTGAACAAAAACACGCCCTCGGGATTTGCCTGTTGATCGAGCAACCCCCCGGACTTGGCGAGCGCCTCTTCCAAAGTGATGCCGAGCGCGTCAAAAGTCACGACGGCGTTTCGCCCCGCGGCGCCAAAGACCGAGAAAGTCTGAGGATTGCGCACGAGCGTCAGCACGTCGTTTGGACGAACGAAGACATTTTCGCGCGGCCGCTGAAGAAGCGCCTGCATCGGCACCGTGGCGGTTCTGTCGCCGCGATTGAGAGTAATGAAGGTTTCATGGGGAGCCGAGCGCACGCCGCCGGCCAACGCGATCACATCCAGGATGCGATCGCCTTTGAGGGACAAGGGAACTCGCGCGCCCGCAGTGACTTCACCGATAACCGTGGCGGAGTTCGTAACGCTCCGCGTGACATTTACCAGCGCCTGCGGTTCGATGGCCTTGCCGGTGAGATTGCGAACGATCGCGCGCTCGACCTGCGGCGGCGTCAGGCCCACGACTGGAATCCGATTGGCGTAGGGAACGGTGATGGCTCCGTCCCGCGCGACGATCTGTTCGGGAATGACCGCTGAATGCGATCCCGCAGTCACTCCGGCAATGCTCGGAGCGGAAAATAGTCCGCCAGCAGCGGCCTCCCAGACCGTGACAGCGACGGAATCGCCGATGCCGATCACCGGCGAAGGAGCCGGACGATAATCGCTAAACTGCTTGAGAAAGGTCGCCGCGCCATAGCGCGACAACACGCCAATGGCGCTCTCGTTAACATCGACCAGAGCATAGCGGAAAGCGCCTTGTTCGCCGTGGGCGCCTTCGGCGACTTCGTTCGCGAGTGGTCCTTGAGACGGCAACGCCGAACAGGCTGCGAGGTTCCCGGCCAGTAGAGCGGCGGCGGCAATCTTCGGGAAAATCGACTTCAAAGCAGCGCACCTTAATCCAATTGCCGGTCTTACGTGCGCGACAGCGCTTGCGTCGTCAAGCCCCGGTCGCATATCTGATGAATGGCGCGCGCGCATTTTGATGAATTGTCGCTTTCGGATCACAACCAAGTTCAATCGCCAGACTACCACGGAACGTCGGCGGGTTCTCAGAACAATCTTCCAATGGAGCCTTAAATATAAAAATTAAGCCTATGCTGGTTAACCAATGGGAAAATCCGCATACGTTGGGCAAGTTTTGTATTCGGTCAAACAATATGATCGAATACGGTTGCGCTGAACATCGCGCAGATGCCCCAGATGACAAATGCGCACACAAAGGCGAGCAAAGTATTTGTGGTCCGTTCCGGAAACAGCGGTCGTTCGGGCAACGAAGGGGGGACGACCGCTGAGAGATAAAGCTGCTGACGTCCCGCTTCCTGCAGATTGCGTTCATGCGACATAATCGCCATCTGGTAAAGCTTTTCGCTAAACATTTCAGCCAGTTTCAGTCTTTCGTAATCGGCGAACTCGCCGGCGACCGTTTTCGTGACCGAATCGGTCGCCGTCAGCTGACTCTTGTACAGGGAGATTTGCCGATCGATCTCCTCGAGGCGTGAGCGATTGTAAAGCAGGGTCGGGGCATTGGGGGCCAGCCCCGGGCTGACTCCCGCCAGAAGACTCTGGATCTCAAGGCGCTGCAAAGTCAGTTTGGCGATTATTTCGCCTATGTCCTTGGCCTTTGCGACGGGGTCGATCGTGACATTGCGATTGCGAAACTCAACAATGGCGGCGCGCGCCGCCAAAAGCGCTTCCTGCTTGTCCTCGACCTCCTTGCGGGTCTGTTCGACAGCGTCGTCGCGGCTTCTGGCGGAAATCTGATTGATCAGCTTTTCGCATGCCTCGACAATGCGACGAGCAAGCTCGCGCGCGTCCTCGGCGCGATAGGCAAACACTTTTATGGTAACGATGCCTGCCTGCGCATTAAGCGAAGATATCACATGACCGCCCCAGTATTTCCAACTTGTTTCCAGAGGCTTGTCGCTTGCAAGCCTTGAAAGCCAGTCGATACTGTCGCGGCTATAGATGGATTCGAGATAATCACGTCCGCCAATGGCTTCGATAATGGGCATGCTTCTTGAATAATTCAGGACCATATAAGCGTCCTGAACCGAGCTTTTGGCCCCATTAAGGCCAAGTTTGCTGAAAGCGGAAACCGTGTCGGTCATCTGTTGTTTTTGTTCCGCCGCCGCGCGGACTGTCAGCCGGGTTTCCGAGACAAACACATCCGAGGCGAAGAGACTGTAATAGAGGAGCGCGCACAGGCTCGGGATCGCGACCATAATCAAAAAAGACAAATATAGAGCGCGTCCCGCAAATGTCCTTTCCTCCATGCGTTCCTGATCGTCGTGGATGGGCGTGTGCGGGACCATGGAACCGCGCGGCGAAGTGAGCGCGACCTGAGTTCCAGCCGCGTTCGATACCTTGCTCCGCAACCGCAACGAAGATCTCATTTTTTCGACAATGCGTCCCGTCGCGCGAACAACAGCGCCGGAGCGGGCAAGCCCGGCTCCCATCCCGGGAGCTTCATCCCTCAAGCTCGTCATGACAACTGTTGATCCAGATAGTCCCCGAGAAACCCGGCTATTAGGACGGATTTCAAAACGAAGTCGAGTCGATCCTCACGTAGTGGGCAAATGTGGCCAAACACGGTCGCGGAGGCTGCCTCATGGCGCGACGATACATCCGGACTGGCCGGTCCTGCCGAGCGGGAGCGCCGCCGCCCGGCGAATGTGAGTTTTCCTTTATAAAACGGACGGTCGTTGGTCGATGAACTTGCTATTAGCGCGTGGGGCCCGTATCGCAAAACAACTTGGTCTCGGCTGCGCCTGAGGCTCAACGCCCTTGTTTCCCGGCAACGAAATCCGTGTGGTCAATTGATCCCCGAATCCATTTCAGGATCGACATGTCCAGATCACCCCCCCGATGCGTCGGGGACGATTCGCTCTGGCTGCCTGACACATGCCGCCAGCGTTCATTGCGTGGATCCAGCCCGGGGCGTCTGGCGGGCGGACACGCTGGATCCAGCGCTTCAATGGCGGGCTACGCCTCGACTTGAGCCCGGAAATATCGAAGTCTTTCTGGCGGGCTTCAGGCGTCTGGCCCACATGCCGTTGGCGCGGCTTGAACTTCAAACGGACGCCGGACGTTTAACCATCGGCCTTGACGGCGCACGGGCGGTCGAACTCAACGCCGGCACGATGTTGTTCATCGCAGTTAATGCCGCGGTTTCATGCGTCACTTTTTTTCCGGGGCTAACACAGCCGGGCGAGTTTGCCCTCGCCGCATTTCGGGCGCGGCGCCTGCCCCCTGGGCTGGCCGGCGTCAAGGCGTTCGCCCTTCGCGTGTTGAGCGCTGCCCAGAATTCCGCGCCGGGAGATGCATTGTGCGTGGCGTATGCGGTCGTTCGCGAAGAAGGGTTCGCAGGACTTGCGGGCCGGTGGGGCGGTGAACTTGCGATCGACATCGAGAGAATCAAGTTCAGTCAGCGCTATTACTGGCTCTGGGGCCTCATGCTTGATCGACCAGGTTGGTTCGAGCGCTCCAGGATCGCCAGGGACGTCAGGGCGATGGCCGCCAGGCCGTTGGTCTCGCTGTTCCTGGACGCATCGGGCGCTACGACAGCGCAGATCGCGAACACCATCGCAAGCCTGCGCGCCCAACTCTATCCCGATTGGGAGCTTTTCGTGTGCAATGCGGGCGGGATGCAAGCGCAAATTCAGGGCGCTATGGGAGGGGGCTGGAGCGATTCGCGCATCAGGTCGGTTGGCGCCGATGTCTGCGACATCGCTCAGGCTCTCAACGCGGCGATGTCGCAGGCTAAGGGAGAGTTTTGCGGCCTTCTCGGAGCTGGCGACGAAATGCCGGTTCATGCCCTCTATACATTTGCGGTCCATATTTCCCGCCATCCGCGCGCCAAAATTTTATACGCGGACGAGGACAGACTGTCCGCGCGCGGATCGCGCATACGCCCCCATTTCAAACCCGAATGGAACGAAAGCCTGTTCTTCGGGACGAACTACCTGGGGCGTGCCGCCCTGTGCCGTCTCGGTCTCCTTCGCGATGTCGGCGGTTTTCGCGCAGATTATACAACGGCGACTTTCTTCGACTTGCTGCTCAGATGCGTTGATCGCCTTCAGTCCGACGAAATCGCGCATATTCCACATGTTCTTTTTCATGGCGGCGGCGGGACCGAAGGTTCGCGCCCGGCTATGACCGAACGCCATGCCGCCGCGGTGCAAGATCTGTTCAGGCGCCGAGGATGCTGCTGTGAGGCGGCGGTTCAAGTCATGCCCGCCTCGCCCAGCTTCGTTCGAACGACGTTTCACGGCCCGACGCCGGCCGTCGCCATTGTAATTCCCACCCGCAATCAACGCGGCTTGTTGGCGGCCTGTATCGAAAGCCTGCTGGCGAAAACGGACTATCCGAACTTTCGCATTCTCGTCATCGACAACCAGTCGGATGACCCTGACGCGATCAAGTATCTACGCGCGCTCTCACGGGACAAGCGTGTTGAAGTCGTCGCTTACGACCGCCCGTTCAATTATTCAGCCATCAACAATTTCGCCGTGACGCGGACGGACGCGGAAATCATCTGCCTTCTGAACAACGACACCGAGATTGTTTCGGGCGGCTGGTTGCGCGAAATGGTGAGCTACGCCGCGCGTGCGGACGTCGGCGCGGTCGGCGCCAGGCTTCTTTACAAAGACGGCGCCCTCCAGCATGCCGGCGTCATCATCGGCTCTTATGGCGTTGCCGTTCATTGCTTTCAGCTGGATCCCGGGGCGTCGCCGGGATACTTCGGCCGCGCGGCGGTTACAATGGAATTGTCCGCGGTGACCGCCGCGTGCCTTGCCGTGCGGCGCGAAGCGTTTTGGGCGGCCGGGGGCCTTGATGAAACCGGCTTCCAGGTCGCCTTCAACGACATCGACTTCTGCCTGCAATTGCGCGAGCTTGGCCTGCGCAACATCTACACGCCGCATGTCGAGATTATCCACCACGAATCCAGATCCCGCGGCGTGGACGACACGCGCGCGAAAAAGGCGCGTTTTCGCGGCGAGTCCGACCTTTTCAAACGGCGTTGGGCACGCTGGACGCGCGCCGATCCCGCC
>JANYDZ010000110.1 GCA_025363375.1 Hyphomicrobiales bacterium | reverse complement strand
GCTTGCCGGCCATCAATTCCTTGGCCTGCTCGATCCATTCTTCGCGCTGCACGCGGCCGCGCAGATTGAGTTCGGCATCCCATTTGGCGACATCCGCTTCAGTCCAGGCGGCGACCTGCCTCCAGGTTGTGACGCCGGCCTCCTTCAGCTTCTTGCCAATGGTCGGGCCAATACCGCCAATGATCTCAACGTCGTCGGAGAGAGCGCCCGCAGCGCTCGTTGCGGCGCCCGCGCCGGCCATAAGGGCGGCGGAGGTTTTCGAAGGCCTGGCGCCTTTCGTCAGAATCTCGGTGATTTGCAGGATGGTCAAATCCTGCTTGTGGCCGCGCTTGCGCTTTGAGTTCTTGCGGCGGCGTTTTTTGAAGGCGATGACTTTCGGGCCGCGGTCGTGTTGCAGAATCGCGGCGGCGACGCTCGCGCCGGCGACAACCGGCGTCCCGATGCTGGTTTCCCCGCCATCGACGAGCATAAGAACATTGTCAAAAGTGACGATATCGCCGGGATTTCCCGCGACCGTCATAACCGTAATCTTGTCGTCAGCGGCAACGCGATATTGCTTGCCGCCGGTTTTGAAGACTGCGAACATCGTTTTCTCCGTGTTCAATCCGGCGCTACCCAGGGGATCCGGGTGGCCGGCTTCTTTGCAGTGGACCAGCGATTTGCCCCATTCCTTCGCGCAACCGCAAAAGAAAAACGCGGCGTGAGCCGCGCTGGAACGGCGGGTCTATAGGCGCAAGAGGGGAATGAGTCAAATCCTGCGGCGCAATCCTGCGGCGCATGTTCAACGTTTCCGCCGCGCGCCTGCATGGCGCAACGCACCGCGCGCCGATGCGATGAATTGCGCCGGGAAACGCGCAGGCGTGCGCGCAGGCGCGGCGCGCGAGCTGGATCGCGCGGCAGGTGGAAATGCTCAGTTTAAGCTGAGACCGGCGCGCCAGACCTTGCGGAATGGTGATATGCTTTTAAACCTCCATATCGGGTCGTACGCGGCTAATATTCTTTTCAGCCAGGGCGGTGGCTGAAATGTTCCCGATACGTTCCAGCGGTCAACCTGGAGCGTTTAAACGCTATCCCGGAGTCTGACCCCCCTCGTCCCTGGCTTTGCCATTTAGGAAAAGCCCCCCTAAACTTGCCGGAACCGGTTTTGGTGGCGTTCCCATGAGTTTGTGCCCATGAGTCTGTGGCTTCCCGTTGGCGCAAAAGCGCCTGCCCCGCACGAGCCGCCCCCGGCGCGCCTGTCGCTGGGCCGGCGCGCGCAGAATATGGCGCAGAACCTCGCCAAAAGCGCGCTCGATCTCTTCTATCCGCCCTCCTGCATGTCCTGCCGGGGCGCGGTCAGCGCGCCGCATACGCTGTGTCCTGATTGCTGGACGCAGGTGCGATTTATCGAACGGCCTTATTGCGAGCGGCTGGGCACGCCTTTCGTTCAGGACCTCGGCCCCGGCTTGCTTTCACCCGAATGCATGGCCGATCCGCCGGTCTGGAACCGGGCGCGGGCCGTTTGCAGTTTCGACGAAGGGCCCGCGCGGCGATTGGTTTACCGGTTCAAATATTGGGACCGGATGGAGGTCGCTCGTCCGGTCGGCCTCTGGATGGCGCGCGCGGGAGCCGAATTGCTTGAGGAGGCCGACTTTCTGATTCCGATCCCCCTGCACCGGACGCGGCTGGCGATGCGGCGCTTCAATCAGGCCATGAGCCTGGCGCAATCCGTATCGGCTTCTTGCGGCGTGCCTGTCGATCCGCATGTGCTGGAGCGGGTCAAGCCGACGCCGCCGCAGGTCGGACTTTCAAAATTGCAGCGCGCCGCCAATTTGCAGGGCGCTTTCAAGGTGGGCGAGGAGGCGAAGATGCGGATTTCCGGCGTCCGCCTTGTGATCATCGACGATGTGCTCACCACAGGCTCAACGACCAACGCCGCGGCCCGCGCCTTGCTGCGCGCCGGCGCCGCCAATGTCGACGTGCTGACTTTTGCCCGCGTCGTGCTGGCGGCTTGAGGCGGGATATTGTGGCGGAGGGGCGACTGCCCATATAAGGGACCGGAACGGGACATTTTCAGAAAGAGTCTTATGCCTCCGATCACTATCTACACCAAGATGTATTGCCCTTATTGCGACGCCGCCAAAAGCCTGTTGCAGAAGAAAAACGCCGCGTTCGAGGAAATCTCCGTGGATGGCGACGCCGTCGGCCAGCGCGCAATGGCGCAGCGGGCGGGGGGCCACTCGAGCGTGCCGCAGATCTTCATTGGCGCGACGCATGTCGGCGGCTGCGACGACCTGCACGATCTCGAGCGCGCCGGCAAACTCGACCCGTTGCTTGTGGGCGCATAGGTTTTTGCATGATCAAGTACGCGCTTATCTGCGATCAGAACCACGATTTCGAAAGCTGGTTTCCCAGCAGCGATTCCTACGACACACAGGTCAGGCGCGGCTTTGTCGAATGCCCGTTTTGTCGTTCGAAAAAGGTTTCCAAGGCGCTGATGGCGCCTAATGTCTCAACCTCGCGCCGCCGCAAGGCGACGCGGATGCGTGATATCGAGCCGCCGCCCTCCGCGCCAGGCGTGCCCGCGGTCGCGCCAGCTCGGCCGCCGCAGCCGGTCGCCTTGCTCGACGACAAGCAGCAGCAAGTGCGCGCGATGATCAAGGAGCTGCATCAGAAATTGACGGAAAACTCCACCGACGTGGGCAAGAATTTCCCCGCCGAGGCGCGCAAGATGCACGACGGCGACGCTCCCGCGCGCGCGATCCACGGCCAGGCGACCTTCGAGGAAGCCAGGTCCCTCGCCGAAGAAGGCATCCCCGTTCTGCCGTTGCCGAGCCTGCCGGACGAGCATAACTGAAAACGCCTGGCCGCGCGGCGTTTCCCATCCGATCGAAAACTGATACCGCTACCGGCAAAGCGAAATCGGGAGGACGAAATCATGGTTTCACGCCGGGACATTCTGGCCATGGCGGGGGGTGCGTCCGCGCAATTGTTCCCTGGTTCGGCAATTGCGGTCGACTATCCAACCAAAACAGTTCGCGTGATGCTCACGGTCGCGCCCGGCGGCACGTCGGACATCGTGACGCGGTTGACCGCGCGATTTTTGCAAGAGCGCCTCGGCCAGACTTTCCTCATCGAGAACCGGCCGGGCGCGGGCGGCAATCTGGCCGCCGACGTCGTCTACAAGTCGCCCGCGGACGGCTATGCGCTGCTGTCGATCTCCAAGGGCAACATCTTCGCCAATCTCCTTTACGACAAGCTCGACTTTGATTTCGCGCGTGATTTTGCGCCGGTGGCGGGCATCGCCAATGGCGGCCTGGTCATGCTCATGCATCCATCGGTGCCGGCAAAGACGCTGCCGGAATTTCTCGCCTACGCCAGGGCGAATCCGACGAAGATCAATTATTCCACCCCCGGCAACAGCAGCGATCCGCACCTGTGCTCGGAATTGCTCAAGATGATGACCGGCATCGAGATGGCGCATGTGCCCTATCGCGGCGGCGCGCTGGCGCTGACCGATCTGATCGCCGGCAACGTGCAGGTGATGTTCAGCAATCTGCCGGTGGGCGAATATATCAGGACGGGCAAGTTGATTGCGTTGGGCGTGACGGCGCCGCAACGCGCGAAGGAATTTCCGGACGTGCCGGCGATCGCCGAATTTGTGCCGGGTTACGAAGTCGGCGTTTGGTACGCTTACGTGGCGCGCCGGGAAACGGCGCCGGAAATCGTGCAAACCCTGAACAGCGCGATGGCGGCCGCGCTCGCCGATTCCGCAGTGCAAACTGGGCTGGTTCCCCTGAACGCGGCGCCGATGCCCATGTCTCCGGCTGAACTCGAGAAGCTCTTTGCCGCTGAATTTGCAAAATGGAGCAAGGTGATCAAGGCCGCCGGCATCAAGCCGGATTGACGGCGCCAACGCCCGGAAAGAAAAGATCATGGCCGCAATGAACTATCGCCGCATCGACATCCACCATCACTTCCTGCCGCGCGCCTATATGGTCGAAGAGCAGGAGCGCATCGCCGATTACAAGCACACGGGCGCCGGCAAGGAGAAACTGCTGAGCTGGACGCCCGAACTCGCCATCGAGGTGATGGACGAACATTGCATCGCCTGCGCCATTGGCTCGGTATCGACGCCCGGCGTGTGGTTCGGCGACATCAGGGCGGCGCGCCGCCTGTCGCGCGACTGGAATGAATGCGCGGCGCGCGCCGTGCGCGATCATCCCGGGCGTTTCGGCTTTTTCGCCGTTGTCGCGCCGCCCGATACGCAAGGCGCGTTGAAGGAAATCGAATATGCGCTCGACGTGCTGAAAGCCGACGGCATCGGCCTGCTTTCGAACTACGACGGCAAGGCGCTAGGCGATCCGTCTTTCGCTCCGGTGTTTGAAGAACTCAACCGGCGCAAATGCGTTGTCTATGTGCATCCCACCATGCATCCCTGCACGGCGACATTGATTCCCGGCCTCGCGCCGCAAGGCGTCGAATTTCCGCTGGACACGACGCGCACCATCGCCAGTCTTGTCCTTACGGGCGCGCTGGCGCGCTGCCCGGACATCAAATTCATCTTCTCGCACGGCGGCGGCGCGCTGCCGTTTCTCGCGGCGCGCATCGATCACGTCGGCGGGCGCGACAAGGGCTTCGCGGCCAACAACCCCGACGGAATTGAGCGGGCGTTGAAGCGGCTCTATTGCGACACGTCCTCGGCGAGCAGCGCGCCGCAGCTTGCCGCGATGATGAAGTTCTTTCCGCGATCGCACATCCTTTACGGCAGCGATTATCCCTTTGTTGATCCCTCCCACGGAATCGCCGAACTTGACGAATATCCCTTGTCCGTCGCCATGCGGGCCGCGATCGATCGAGAGAACGCGCTGGCGCTTTTGCCGCGCCTGAAAGGCGTGTGACGAACCCTCAAAAAGAAACCCTTCGGGGGGGCTGCCACTTGCCGGCGAAGCTGTTAGTCTGCCGACGGGATTCAAGGAACAGCGCGCCTTCGCGCCGTCATCAGGGGAGAAGCACATGAGCGTCAGAACTCACCTATTGTCGAGCGCCGCGGCGCTCGTCGCGACCGTCGCTTTTGGCGTCATGCCGGCCTCGGCGCAAACCACCGACTACATCACGGGAGTGGTCACTGGTCCCAACGGCCCGGAGGCGGGCGTCTGGGTCATAGCGGAAACGAAGGACCTGCCGACGCGCTTCGCCAAAATGGTCGTTACCGACGATCAGGGCCGCTACGCGCTGCCGGAACTGCCCAAAGCTAAATATCAGGTATGGGTGCGCGGTTACGGCCTCGTCGATTCCGTCAAGGTCGCGGGCGAACCCGGCGCTACGCTGAACCTTACCGCCGCGCCCGCGCCCGACGCGGCGGCCGCCGCAAAGTATTATCCTGCCATTCACTGGTACACGATGATGAAAATGCCGGCCGCCGATCAATTCGGCGGCAAGAGCGATATTCCGGACAAGGTGAAACAGACCGATTGGATCTTCCTGATGAAGAACAACGGCTGCGTCGGTTGTCATCAGCTCGGCCAAATGTCGACGCGCACAATCCCCACGGGCCTCGGCGATTTCAAAACGCACGAAGACGCGTGGATGCGCCGCACCCAGTCGGGGCAAGCGGGCGAATCCATGGTCGGCATTCTTGCTGGTCAACTCGGCGGCACCCCCTATAAATATTTCGGCGACTGGACCGAGCGCGTCGCAAAGGGCGAACTGCCGAAGACGAAGCCCGAGCGTCCTTCAGGCGTCGAGCGCAACATCGTCGTCACCACATGGGACTGGGCGAACGAAAAACAATATCTGCACGACGGCATCGCGACCGACAAGCGCAACCCCACCGTCAACGGTTACGGCCCGTTGTACGGCTCGCCGGAATACGCGACGGACAATATACCGATCCTCAACGTGAAGACCTCCACGGTGACTTACTTCAAGGCGCCGGTGCGCGACGCCAACACGCCGGAGGCGCTGGGACCCGGCCACGCCGCCAGCGAAAAGCTGCTCGCGCCTTCGCCTTACTGGGGTCCGGAGAAGATCTGGGACACCAAGATCAACAACCACAATTCCATGCTCGATCAGGACGGCCGCGTGTGGCTGGCGGCCGCCGTGCGCGGTCCAAACAATCCCGACTGGTGCAAGAAGGGTTCCGATCATCCTTCGGCGAAAGCCTTCCCGCTTGAAAAAACCAATCGCGCTCTGAGCGTGCTCGATCCCAAGACGATGAAATATTCGTTCGTCGATACGTGCTTCCAGACGCATCATCTGCAGTTCGGCTTCGACGCCAACAATACTTTGTGGACCTCGGGCGGCGGCTCCGTCGTCGGCTGGCTGAACACCAAGATGTTCCTCGAAACCGGCGATGAAAAGAAATCGCAGGGCTGGACGCCGATGATTCTCGACACCAGCGGGGACGGCAAGCGCGGCGAATACACCGAGCCCGGCAAGCCCGCCGAGCCCGGCAAGGACCGCCGCATCGAGGCCGGCCTGTATGCGGTCATGCCGAACCCTGTCGATGGCACGGTATGGGGCACCTATCGCGCCAATCCCGGCGCCGTCGTGCGCATAAACCCCGGCCCGAACCCGTCGGAAACCGCGCTTACGGAAATCTACAATGTGCCGATGCCGGGGTTTGGCCCGCGCGGCGGCGACATTGATTCCAAGGGCGTCGTCTGGTCGTCGCTGGCGAGCGGGCATCTCTCTAGCTTCGACCGCAGCAAGTGCCGCGCGCCGCTCAATGGCCCGAACGCCACGGGCAACCATTGCCCCGAAGGCTGGAGCTTCTACAAATATCCGGGTCCGGGCTTCGAAGGCATCGGCGACAACAGCGCCGAGTCGAGCTACTACACCTGGGTCGATCAACACGACACGCTCGGCCTCGGCAAGGACGTGCCGATGTCGACAGCCAACCTCACCGACGGCGTCGTCGCGTTGAAGGACGGCAAGATGGTCTCGCTCAAGGTGCCTTATCCGCTTGGTTTCTACGCCAAAGGCTTCGATGGCCGCATCGATGATCCCAACGCCGGCTGGAAAGGCCGGGGCCTGTGGGTCTCCAGCGGCGACCGCGCGCCCTGGCTGATCGAAGGCGGCAAAGGCATGAAGCCTATGGCCGTGCACTTCCAGCTCAGGCCCGATCCGCTGGCGAAGTAAGGTTTGTCGGCGCGCAAAGATTGAGCCCCGGCCCGAAAGATCGGGTCGGGGTTTGTGTTTGTGTGTTTACAGGCTGCGTTCCAGACGCAATCTTGCGGAGCGGGATCATGTTCGAAACGCCGACTTCCTGAGAACTCCGCGCCGCCGCGAAACAACCGGGCATGAATCCAGGCGATGGCGGATACAGGCCGAGCCCGCAAGAAAACCCGCTGGGCACCTGGGACATGAAGACATCCATCAAAGGCGCGCCGCGCGGGCGGCTCGTCGGGCGACTGGACAACGTTTTAGGATTGCAGCACGCACACGCCGTCCGCGGCCCGCACGCCCTGGCCGGCGGGCAGCACGAACAGCGGATTGATCTCGGCCTCAAGCAGCCTGTCGCCCAATTGCGCCGCCATTTTCGAGAAACACACGATCGCGGAAACGAGCGCTTCCACGTCCGCCTTCGCGCGGCCGCGAAAACCGTCAAGCAGCGGCCAGGCCTTCAGCGCCCGCGCCATGGCGAGGGCGTCCTCGCGCGCGAGAAAGCCCTCGCGCGGCAACATGCGCATCGTTGTATCGTTGATCAGTTCGGCGGCGACGCCGCCCATGCCAAGAATGATCGCTGAGCCAAGGGGGTCGCGGTGAAAACCGAGAATCAATTCGATTCCGCCGGTGATCATTTCCTGCACGAGGAAACGCGAGGGCGCGGCGCCGGACGCCGCTGTCGCGTCCGCGGTCATTTTTTTCATGCGCGAGGCGATATCGGCGCGGGCCACGCCCACCGCGACGCCGCCGATGTCGCTTTTGTGCGCGATTTCGGACGACAATATTTTCAACACGACGCGTCCGCCAAATTCGCGCGCGGCGTCCTGCGCCTGCTCCGGCGTTGCCGCAATTGTTTCGCGCACGCGCGGCACGCCGAAACGCGCGAACAGGGCTTTCGCGCGCTCTTCGTCGAGCGGGCCGGAGCCGATGTCGGCCGCCGCGACGGCAGGCTCAACGTCCACAGCCGCGGGAGCCGCGCGGGCGTTGGCCGCCCGCCACATCGCCCCCAGCGCCGCCGCGCATCCCTCCGGTTCGCTGAACGCCGGCACGCCGCGCGCCGTCAACACCGCGCCCGCGCGGGGCGCGTGCGGGCTGAGATAGGCGATGACCGGCTTGTCGCTGGCCGGCAGACATTTCCCGATTGCGTCGGCCATCAATTCAGGTTGCGCGATGCCCGAGGAGCCGACGATAATGACGAGAGCGTCGTAACCCGCGCTTGCAAGCAAAATATCGATGGCCCCGCGCAATATCTCCGGTCGCAATCCCGCGAGAGTCACGTCGATGGGATTGCCGTCCATGGCCGCGACATCGCGGCTGATTAAAGCGCGCAATTGCTTGCCTGTTTGCGCGTCGGGCGCGGGCGTCTCGAAGCCCGCGCCGCCGAGCGCGTCCACGACCAGCGTGCCCGCGCCGCCGGTCGATGTGAGAACCGCGACGCGCTTGCCGCGCAGCGCGCGCCCTGTCGAAAGCGCCGACGACATGTCGAGAAGTTCGCCGAATGTCTGCGCCCGCAAAACGCCGAGTTGCGCGAAGAAGGCGTCGTACATGCGGTCGCTGCCCGCGAGCGCGCCCGTGTGCGAAACAGCGGCGCGCGCGCCGGCGTCCGATCGGCCGATCTTGAAAGCGACGATGGGTTTGCCCGCGCGCGCGGCTTGCAGCGCGGCGCCGCGAAATTTATCGGGGTTGCGCACGCTTTCAATATACAGCGCGATCACGCGCGTATGCGGATCGCGCGCAAGATATTCGACGAAATCGGCGAGATCGAGATCGGCTTCGTTGCTGGTGGAGATCAGCTTCGAAAGACCGACGCCGCGCGCCGTCGCCCGCGACAATAGCGCGCCCAGTATGCCGCCGCTTTGCGAGACGACGCCGATCGGTCCGGCGGCGAAAGAATCCATCTCCAGCGCGCCGGAGGCCGACAGGGTGATCCCGTCGGTGAGGTTGACGAGGCCGATTGTGTTCGGCCCCAGCAAGCGCATGGCGCCCGCCGCTTCAAGCAATTCGGCTTGCAGGCGCGCGCCGTCCCCGCCGGTTTCCGCGTAGCCGCTGGCCAGCACGATCGCGGCGCCGGCGCCGCGCTCGGCCAGCTCGCGCACAGCCTGGCGCGCGCGGCGCGCGCCCAGCAGCACAATTCCGACATCGGGCGCTTCCGGCAGCGACTTGACGTCGGGATAGCAACGCAGGCCGTCGATGAATTCGACCCGCGGATTGACCGGATAGATCGCCCCGGAGAATCCGTGTTTGCGCAGATAGGCGACCGGGCGCCCCGCGGTTTTCAGGGGATCGGTCGAAGCGCCGACGACGGCGACGCTGGCGGGATTGAGCAGGCGGTCAAGCGCGTTCATTCAACGCGCTTTGGCGAGAAAGGCCATCACGGAATCGCGGTGCTCGCCGCTCGTATAGCAGATGCCCTGCGCCTGGCAGCCTTGCGCAAAGGCCTGTTCCGCCGTGAGTTCAAAACTCTGGTTGAGAATGGTTTTGCCGAGCGCCAGCGCCGTGGCCGACCCCGCGCTCAGCTCGCGCGCCCAGGTTTGCGCATCGGCAAGCAGCGACGACGCGCCGCTCACCCGGTCCGCAACGCCCAGGCGCAACGCTTCGTCGGGCCCGATTTTTCGTCCGCTGAAAATCAATTCTTTCGCGCGCGCAAGGCCGACCCGCCGAGGCAGAAAGTAGAGCCCGCCGCCATCCGGCACGAGGCCCCGGCTGATATAGGACCAGGTGAAGCTCGCGGCGTCGCTGGCGACGATGAAATCGCAGCTCAACGCCATATCCGCGCCAAGGCCGGCGGCGGCGCCGTTGACGGCGGCGACGGTTGGCTTTGGCATGGCGTGCAGCAGCGCGACGGCATGGTGCACGCGCAATTGCCGGCTCCAGCCGTTAAAGGCGATCTCGCCGGCGGGCGCCCGCATGCGCCGCTCCATCCCGGCGATATCGCCGCCGGCGCAAAAGCCCTTGCCGTTGCCGGTGATAACAAGGGCACGAACGGTCTTTTCCGCGGCGGCGTATTCAAGCGCCTCGATCAATTGATCGCGCATGTCGTCGCTGACGGCGTTGCGCTTTTCAGGACGATTGAGCGCGAGCGTCGCGACGCCGTCGCTCACATGCATTTCAATCAGTTTGTCGGTCATGGGTTGCTCCAGCTCGCGCTTTTCAATTGATGGTGATTTTGTTTTCGACAACAATCTTGCGCCAGCGCGCTTCCTCCGCGCGCACATAAAGGTCGAGTTCCTCCGGCGCTCCCGGCGTGGCTATGAGGCCTTCGGGCTCTACGCGCTTCTGGAAAATCTCCGACCGCGCCACCTTGTTCAGCGCCGTGTTGAGCCTGGCAATGACCGGCGCGGGCGTTCCAGCGGGCGCATAGAGCCCGTACCAGCTCTCCACGGCATAGCCGGGCAGGCCGCTGTCGGCGATCGTGGGCACGTTGGCGATGGGCGAGGCGCCGGCTGGCGCGGTGACGGCGACCGCGCGCAACTGGCCGCCGGCGACAAGGGCGGAGACCGCCGCCGATGTGCCAAACATCATGTTGATCTGCCCGCCCATGATATCGGTCAACGCCTGCGCCGCGCCGCGATAGGGCACGTGGACGAGGTTGATCCCCGCGAGATTTTTGAAAAGCTCGCCGGACAAATGCGCCGAAGTGCCCGGGCCCTGCGAGGCGTAGTTGAACGCATCGGGCTTTGCTTTGGCGGCGGCGACAATGTCCCTCACCGTCCTGAACGCGTTGGCGGGATTGACGACCAGCACGTTGAAGGATTTGCCGATCAGGCCGATGGGCGCAAATGCCTTGTCATGGTTGTAGGGCAGAGCGGGTTGCAGGCTCGGGTTCACCGCATGGGCGAAGGAGGCGATTACAATCGTGTAGCCGTCGGCGGCGCTTTTGGCCACGAAATCCGTGCCGATCATCGTGCCGGCGCCGGCCTTGTTCTCGATGACAAAGGGTTGGCCCAGATCGTCCGCCATGCCGGCGCCGATCATGCGCGCGATGAGATCCGTGCCGCCGCCGGGTGGAAAAGGCACGACAAGTTTTATGGGGCGTTCGGGATAGTCCGCGCGGGCGGGGACGGACAGCGGTCCGAAAGCCAGGGCGATCGCGGCAATCGACTTGCATGCGCTCATAACTTCACCGGAACAAACTCGCTTGTGTAGAGTTCCCTGGCTTCCGGCGCCTTGTCCAGCAATCCCAACTCCGGCAGAGATTTGCGAATAACTTCAACGGCGGCGGGATTGAAGGCGCCGTCGCGCGACATCAACTTCAATTCATTGTCCCAGGCGCGCGCCACGGCGGTTTCGCTGACGTTGATGGCCTTCGACGAAATCCTGATTCCGGCCTCGCGGTTGGCGTGCATCCACGCGACGGCGCGGAACCAGCCGAGCACGACGCGCCGCACGAGGTCCGGATTCTTCAGCCGGATGTCGTCGCGCGCAAAAAGGATGTGCGCGTGAAAATCCTTCACAACCTCGCCGAAGGAGAGCGCCATTTTGCCGGCGTTGTTTTCTTCGTAGGAATAGGCGTTCTGGTCGGCGACCACGCTGCCGTCGAGTTCGCCCGCCCGCATCGCGGCGAGCCGCGTGCGTTCCGTGCCGAGCGGCAGCGAGATGATGCCGTCGACGCCCCAACCGCGCTGGCGCGAGACTTCGCGCACCAGCCAGTCGGTCATCGAGCCGGCGCTGGAGACGCCGATCCTCTTGCCCTTGAGGTCGTCGAAGGATTTGATGGTGGTGTTCATCGGCGTCGCAAGGGTCATCGACCACGGCGCGCCCGCCAGCGCCGCGACGGCGAGAGCCGGAACGCCCTTCACACGGTAGCCCATGCCAGGCCCCGAGCCGCAGCCAAATTCAATGGAGTTTGAAGCCATCGCCTGCTGCATGGGCGCATCGCCCGCGAGTTCGACGCGCTCGATTTCAAGATCGAGCGCCTTCCAGACGCCGGCTTCGCGGCCCATGTCGATGATCGACCAGATGATGGAAGAGCCGGCTGTGCCGATCTTCACCTTGTCGAGGGCGAGCGTCGGCTGCGCGGCGGTCAGGGTCCATGCAATGGCGACCACGTTTGCCGTCAATGTTGACTTGCGCAATATTTCCTCCAGCGCGTGTCGTTGATCCCGCGCAATGATGGGCTACGGCGACGCCGCCCGCAAGCCGTCAAGCATTGCCGTCCCGCATTGACTCGCGCGCGGGCGGCTGTACTTTCGAATCGAATGAATTCCCTCCAGGGAGGCGCCCATGGACGATCAGAAACCCGGCTCGCCGCAGATTGTCGATCTGCCAAAGATCGACAACAGCACGGATACGCGCGACTACCTGGCGAGGGCCAAACCGCACGCCGAGAAATTCAAGGATTATTTTATCGTCGATGTGGACGCGCACGTGTCCGAGGGCGCCTTCTGGTCGGAGGTGACGGACAAGATCGACAGCGATGTGTGGCGGCAGATGGCCAAGGCGCAGGAAATACGCAAGGCGCAGGGCCTGATGAACTCCCAGCCCGGCACCAATTATCAGGACGCCTTCGGCCGCATTCCGCATCAACAGGCGCTCAATGAACACACCGCGAAAAACGGGGCGCATCGCCAGGTGCAGCTGTTGCAGCGCGCCATCGACACCATGGGCATCGACATCATGTGCGCCTTCCCGACGCCCATGCTGCTGCTTGGCATGCATCCGCAAACGGAGGTCGAGGTGCAGGTGGGGCACGCCTATAACCGCTGGTTCACGGAGGACATCGTCACCCAGGACAAGCGCATCGTCGGGATGCTCTATCTGCCTTTCAACAATCCGCAGGAATGCGTGAAAGTCGTGGAGAAATACGCGGCCAATCCGAGCGTCGTCGGCTTCATGGTTTCCTCAACGCGCTACAAGCCGGTCTATCACGACGATTACATGCCGCTGTACGCGGCCATCGAGGCTTCGGGAAAGCCGCTCGGGTTCCACGCGGGCTTCCACTGGGGCGACCAGTCGATGCAGCAATGCAACCGCTTCATCGGCATGCATTCGATCAGCTTCGTCTATTTCAATCTGCTCCATCTGACGAACTGGCTCGTCAACGGACTGCCGGAACGCTTCCCGAAATTGAAAGTAATCTGGATCGAAAGCGGCATCGCCTGGCTCGCGTTCCTCATGCAGCGGCTCGACAGCGAATACATGATGCGCCCCTCCGAGGCGCCGTTGTTGAAGAAGCGCCCGAGCGAATACGTGCGCGAAATGTATTTCTCGACGCAACCGCTCGAACATTCCAATATGGAACTGACGCAGGCGACCATGAAAGCCATGAAGGCCGAGACGCAATTGCTGTTCGCGTCGGATTGGCCGCATTGGGACTTCGACCTTCCGAACTCCATCACCAACCTTCCGTTCCTCGACGAACAGGCCAAGCGCAATATTCTCGGCCTGAACGCGGCGCGCGTTTTCAATCTCGAAGTGCCCGCGCACAAGAACGGCGCCAAGGCGCCCGCCCCACGCGAAATGGCGCCGGCCAAATGAGCGCGCCGCAAGCCGACGCCGAATTCTTCTGCGCCAGCGTCGAGCAGGCGATCGCGGCCAATCGCCCCGGCGACATCTCGCCGGAAGTGTTGGCGCGCGTGCTGCAAGCGGCGGTGCGCGGCCTTGCCTTCAAGACTGATAAAGCGGGACATTATCTTGAGCCTTATGAGAAGGGCTCCGTCACCGCGACCGAAACCGTGATGGCGGCGACCGCCATCATCCGCGCGGCGGACCTCAATCTGTGGGACGTCGCCATGTGGTTCAACCGCGCGGGCTCCGCGCCCGGCCGCGACGACAGGGGCAGATGAAATGAGCGCGGTGCGGATTGGCAAGGCTGATGAAATCAAGGACGGCGATTACCGCGTCGTCGCCATCGACAGGTTCGAAGTCGGCGTGTTCAACAACGGCGGCAGGTTCGTCGCCTATGAAAACCGCTGCCCGCATTACGACGGTCCCGTCTGTCAGGGCAGGATTTACAATCGGGTCGAGGAAGTGCTCGACGAACGGCAATGTCATGTGGGCCTGCGCTTCGGCGCCGAACGCCACATCGTCTGCCCGTGGCACGGCTGGGAGTTCAACCTTGAGACAGGCGTTCACCCCGGCGACAAGCACATGAAGCTGAAGAAGGTGAATGTGGAAGTTCTGGATGGGGATATCTGGGTGGAGACGCCGCGGCCGCGGTGAAGCGGCGCCCGATCACCGCGCCACGGTCAGCGGCGCGCTTGTCGGCTCGCCGATCTGGACCCAGATGTTGGGGTCCGCCTGCGACTGGCGCTTGACGAAACGGTAGGGCACTTCGTTCCACGGCTTGACGCGGTCGCGCATATTGTCGAGCACGAATTCGCCGCGGCTGGTCTTTACCGTCAGCACCGCGTGGCCTTCGCCTTTCTCGTCCTTGACGACGGTCACCAGCAGGGCCTGACGGGGCAGGCCCGCGGCGATCAGCAGCTTGCGCTTCAACAAAACATAGTCTTCGCAATCGCCGTACCCGTCGTTTGGGATATCCCATTGGTCAACGACGCCCCAATGCTCGATGTCCGACAGCGGCTCGATCATGGCGTTGACCTTGGCGTTGACGTCGCGAATCAGCAGCCATGCCTTGGGCGTCAACGCAATATCGGCCGGCTGCGAGAGACCACCGCGGCATTCGTTTTCATAGCGGTTGCAGAAGTCGAGCCAGCCATAGGGCGTCGATGTTGTTCCGCCCAGATGGATGGTTCCCGCGTGCGGCAACAGGGCGGCGCGCTGCACTGAGCGCGAGCCCGCCTCCGCGCGGCCGCCGCAGACGCACGCTAAGGCCGCGACAGCCGTTGCCAGTATAACCAATACGCCACGCATCCACGCCAACTCTCATACGCAACTCCCTCGAACCGGAATTGCGTGGTTAAGAAAGCGTAAACGAGGGGCGCGGCCGCGTCACCCCCGCGCAGCGTGAAAAATTAACAATTGGTTAATCACAATGGCGCGCGCCTAAGTGAACCGCGAAGCTTCATTCGGGCTTTGCGCCGGCCATCATGTAATTGACCGCCATGTCCCGGCTTGGGCGCCAGCAATCCCGCACAGGGTCATAAACGACGCCGGTGCGCTCGACGGGATCCACGCCGCCCAGCTCCATGGCCTCTTCCAGTTCCTGGGGCGTGACGAACTTTTCCCATTGGTGCGTACCCCTTGGAACCCAGCGCAGGACGTACTCAGCGCCGACAATCGCCAGCGCAAAGGACTTCAGCGTGCGATTCAGCGTTGCCGCAAAAAGCATCCCGCCCGGACGCGTCAGGGCGCCGGCGGTCGCCATAAAGGCGCGAACGTCGGTGACATGCTCGACGACTTCCATGGCGCAGACCACGTCAAAGCGTTCGGATCGCTCCACAAGCGCTTCAGCCGATACACAGCGATAGTCAATGTCGAGGCCGGCGGCCGCGCAGTGTCGCTGTGCCATTTCTATGCCGCGCCGCGCGGGATCGATGCCCGTAACACGCGCGCCGGCCCGAGCCAGGGATTCCGCCAGAATTCCGCCGCCGCAGCCGATATCGAGAATAGATACAGCGCCCAACGCAGCTTTCCCGGCGCCGCGCTGGACGGGAAAATGCGCCGCGATGCGTTCCAGCATCCAGTTCACGCGAAGGGGATTGAACTTGTGGAGCGCGGCCATCGAACCGCGTGGGTTCCACCAGTCATCGGCCAGATGTTCAAAACGGGCGACATCCGCCGGATCGATCGTCTCAACATAGGGTTGCATTGGATTTCCCAAGAAATTGCTGCGCCGCAACAAGAACTTCTTTCATTTGTCGCAGAGGTTCACGCAAAGGTTCGATTTTCAGTTGCATTCACCCTGATCGATAAGGTATAAACCATTTTCGTTCCAGGAGCGAAACGCATTCGAAATTATTCTGGAACATAATCTGGAACAATATGTTGAGTTGTGAATTGTCCAGGTGAGGTCCGCGAACGGGATTTGCGGTCGCAAATAGAATTGAGCTATTTGAGGCGTCATGAAACGAGAAAGAAGACCCTTCGTCGTCGAAGTGAAGCGCGGACAAAAGCGCGCGGGGGGGTTCCCCGAGCCCGAAATCAGCGAAATTAAGCTGGATAGCGTCAAGCGCGCGCAGGACGCATTGTTCGGCGGGTCCTGGCCGGTTGAAGCTTCAATTGCGACGAGCGAGCAGGAGCAGCGTCCGGAAAGCGCAAATGTTGCGCCGCCCCGGCGTATTCTTGAGGCTGTCGCTCCCGATCTTGCGGAGTTGATCGAGATTGCGCCGCCGCGCCGCGGGCGCAAGCCCGGATCGAAAAACAAACCAAAGCTCCACGATCTTTCTGTGGAGCCCATGGTCAAGCGGGGGCGCGGGCGTCCACGTTTGAACGCGGATAGTTCAGTCCGAAAAGTGGCCGTCACTCCGGAAATTACCAGCGCGGCCTTGCGTAAAATTGCAACGGCTTCGCAGCCGCATTTTTTTTCAAAAGCGCCTGGAAACAATATTCAGCCTGTGCCCATGTTTGAACCACCGCCAAAACGGGGACGTGGCAGGCCGCGCAAGATCAAGCCGCCGAAATTCGACTGGACGGCATGGACCAGCAACGAGGACGGCGACGTTCACGTGGAGTCCGCTATTGTTGCGCCGCACGCCGCTGCGGCGCCTGTCGTGAAACCGGTTATGGCGCTTCCGCCGCTGACGGGCGTGACCCGCTTCGAAGGCCCCCGGGTGCGCGCCGGGGAGCGCTGGAAACGCAGGTTGCGCATGCCCGTCACCGTGGCTGGCAAATCACGTTCACTTCAAAATGCCTGACGCGTGAAGCGGCGTCAGGGTCAGAACCGGGGTTCTGACGCGTTGACAGAGTTTCCATCCGCCTGCATATGGGCCTGCTTCTCGCGAAGCGGGCCCAGCGCATTTCGGGGCCGCCCTTTCAAGTGAAGCGCATTCGCCAATCAGTCCCTCGGTTCCGGACCTCTTCACCGCATGGCCCGTCTCGTAATGAAATTCGGCGGCACTTCGGTCGCCAACATGAACCGCATCCGCAATGTGGCCCGCCATGTGAAACGTGAGGTGGACGCCGGATTCGAAGTGGCCGTGGTTGTTTCCGCCATGTCCGGCAAGACCAATGAACTCGTTGGCTGGGTCGAGGACGCGTCCAAGCTCTACGACAGAAGCGAATATGACGCTGTCGTCGCGTCCGGCGAACAAGTGACCTCCGGCCTGCTGGCGATTGCCTTGCAGGAAATCGGCATTGCCGCCCGTTCATGGCAAGGCTGGCAAATCCCGATTGAAACATCCGACGCGCATGGCTCGGCCCGCATCGAAGCAATCAACGGCGAGCGGATCATCGAAGGGTTTTCGCGCCGGGAAGTCGCCGTTGTCGCCGGCTTTCAGGGCGTCCACACCGCGTCGGGGCGCCTGACCACGCTGGGGCGCGGATCCGACACGAGCGCGGTCGCCATAGCCGCCGCCATTCACGCCGATCAATGCGATATTTACACCGACGTTGACGGCGTCTACACGACCGATCCGCGCATCGTGCCGAAGGCGCGCCGGCTCGACCGCGTCGCCTTCGAGGAAATGCTCGAAATGGCGTCGCTCGGCGCCAAGGTGCTGCAGGTTCGCTCTGTCGAAGTCGCCATGGTGCACAAGGTGAAAACCTTCGTGCGCTCGTCGCTTGACGATCCCTCGGACCCAAAGCCCGGCACATTGATCTGTGACGAGGAGGATATTTTGGAACAGCAAGTCGTCACTGGCATCGCCTTCTCGAAAGACGAAGCGCAAATCACGCTTCGCCGCGTCGCCGACAAACCCGGCGTCGCCGCGACAATCTTTGGCCCGCTCGCCGACGCCAATATCAACGTCGATATGATCATTCAGGTTGTTTCAAACGATCAAAAAACCACGGATCTGACGTTTACGGTTGTCACAGCGGATTTTGAACGCGCCAAATCGATTCTTGAAAAGCACCGGAACGAGATTGGTTTTCAAGATCTGCAGGGCGCCACCGACGTCGTGAAAATCTCCGCCATCGGCATCGGCATGCGCAGCCACGCCGGCGTCGCCGCCCGCGCCTTCAAGGCGCTGGCCGACAAAGGCGTCAACATCCGCGCCATCACCACCAGCGAGATCAAGTTCTCCGTGCTGATCGACAAGGATTATACCGAGCTCGCGGTGAGGACGCTGCATTCGCTGTACGGGCTGGACAAGGCGTGACCGACAGACAAGGCGTGACCGCTGGCATGCCCGGTCTCGCTGTGAGATAGTCGCTCTGAACATAAGGGAGGCCAGCTTGCTCACGCTCTATCACGGCTCGACCGCCGTCTGCGCCGCCAAGGTGCGTGTCACGCTCGCGGAAAAGGACATCGCCTATGAAGGCAGAATGATCAACCTGCACGCGGGCGAGCAGTTCAACCCGGACTACATGAAGCTCAATCCCAACGCGGTCGTGCCGACGCTCGTGCATGATGGCAAAACGCTGATCGAATCCACCGTCATCAACGAATATCTCGACGAGACTTTCCCCGATCCGCCGCTGCGCCCCGCCGACGCCTATGGCCGCGCCCGCGTGCGTTTGTGGACGAAGCGCGAGGACACGATCCACGACGCCATCAACACCATGACGGCGTCGATCCTGTTCCGCGCCGAACTCATGCTGAAGCCGCCGGAAGAACGCGCCAAACGCTACGAGAAAATCCCCGATCCCGCCAAGCGCAAGAAATGGGCGGAAATCATGGACAAAGGCGTCGAGTCGCCTGTGGTTGACGAGGCGCTCGTTCGCTTCGGCAAGCTCTTTCGGGACATGGAAAAAGCGCTCGCCGATGGTCCCTGGCTGACAGGCGCGCATTTCACGCTGGCCGACGCCGGGCTCATTTCATTTTTCTACCGGTTGGAAATGCTGGAATGCGCCGGCCTGTGGCGCGATCATTTCCCGCGCGTCGCCGAGTGGTTTGCGCGTTGCAAGGCGCGTCCAAGTTTCAAGACGGCTATCCTCGATCATATTCCCCCGCCCGCCTTCGAGAGCTACCGCTCGCATTCAACGCCGCAGCGGACGAAGGTGGAAGCGCGGTTTGTCGAGGCGCTGAAGCTCGTGTGACGACGCGGTATCAGCCGCGCGGCGCCGGAACCAGCGGGCACCAGGCCTCGCGCTTGCCGCCGCCATAGGGCCGCGCCCAGCCTGAGGCGATCATCGTCGCGGACACATCCTCGCCCGGGCCAGTGCCGCGCACCTCGACGGAGGCGACGACGCGGCCGCCGTATTTGTCAAGATTCACGTCGCGCAGCATGACGGAGCCCGAGGCCAGCAATTTGGCCAGCGCGTCGCGGGAGGCCATGGCGCCGCGCAACTCGTCGCCGCAACGGCCTTTCAGTTCCGGCGCGTCGATGCCGCGGATACGCACCAGCGTCGTGATCTCCTGCCCGAACCAGACGCGCACCCGCGCCTCGAAGGTGTCACCGTCGAGTATGTGCAGGACCTCGCTTGGGAACGGCCCGGGCAGGGCCGCGCGGCGTAGGGCGACCGTCTCGGATTTCGGCAAGGGCGGGGACGGGGATTTCGATGCGAAGGGCGCCACGGCAACCCGGGCGGGTTCCTGAGCAGGGGCAGGCGCGCCCAGCCAGGCGAAGCCCGCCGCGCCTATGAGCACGAGAACATGCCGTAGAGGAAGGAACCTATGGTGCAGCGAAAGGACCATGTACCTATTTTGTTCCGATTCCGGGGTGAAAGTCAATATAATCCTGCAATCCAAGGTTGTTATTTTTGCGTTGGTTAGGTCGCTTCCGTCGCGCGCCCTGTCGGGCTAGGCTTGTCTTACTTCACGGGAGCACACGCGATGGGCCATCTTCTCAACGGATCCTGGACTGAAATCGAAACCCTCGTCGAAAACGCCGGCGGCATGT
>JANYDZ010000094.1 GCA_025363375.1 Hyphomicrobiales bacterium | reverse complement strand
GCCGACGACGCGGCGCGCCATGCGGCTTTCATCGACGTCTGAATCGTAATTTTCGAGGCTGGAATAATCGGGGTCGGCGTCCGGCGGCAGGGCCGCAAGTCTTGAGCGTCCACGCGGCGCGGGCGATTGCACGCGCGGGCGCGAGCGCGGCTGCGGATCGAGGAAGAGATCGTTGTCGTCAAGGCGCGGATTGGCCTGGCGCGCCAGCGGGGCCAGGGGACGCGGCTCCTGTTGCCGGGCCGCGCGGCGGCGCGGCGGGGGAATATCGTCGTCGTCGTCGAGCGGAACAAAGCGTTGCCCGGGCGGATATGCGGGATAGGCCGGCGGCGGCGGGCTGCGATAGCCGGGGTAGTAGAATTGCGCCGAGGCGCTTTGCGCGCCAGTCAATAAAGCGCCGCCGAAGATCAGCGCGGCGAGAGCCGTTTCTGTGCGCGACATGCAAACCACCCCTGCAAAGCTCAAATCGTCCCGATCCCGCATTCATGTGCGGCAATCGCGGCGAAAACGTGGAGGATAGTACACGTCTTGATCCCGGGCCGTTCGCCGGACTAGGGTCAAGGCTGACAACGAGGGGCGCTGGAGACCCCGACGGGAGCAATCATGACTGAACCAGCATCCGGCTTTTCAGCCGAGGAAGAAGCGGCGTTCAAAAAGGTTTCGCGGCGCATCCTCTGGTTCATTCTGTTGCTGGCGATTGTCAATTACCTCGACCGCACCAATATCGGCTTTGCCCAGCTTACCATGGGCAAGGAAATCGGCATTTCCGCCTATGCCTTTGGCTGGTCGGTGACGATCTTTTCCATCGTCTACGCGCTGTTCGAGATTCCCAGCAACATCGCCATGCAGAAGTTCGGCGCGCGCGTCTGGATGGCGCGCATCATGATCACCTGGGGCCTTGCCTCGGCCGGCTGCGCGTTGGCCGTGGGCCCGGCGAGCCTGCTCACCCTGCGCGGCCTCGTGGGCGCGGCGGAAGCGGGCTTCATTCCGGGCCTCGTGCTGTACCTGACCTACTGGTATCCGCAATACTACCGCGCCCGCGCGCAGTCCGGCTTCATGATCTCGCAGCCCATCGCGCTGGCGGGCGGCTCCATCCTGTCCGGTCTTATTCTCAGCATGGACGGCACGCTCGGCCTTTCGGGCTGGCGCTGGCTGTTCATCATCGAGGGCCTGCCCGCCGTCGTGCTGGGCGTGCTGATTCTGTTTTACCTCACCGACAAGCCATCCTCGTCGAAATGGCTGACCGAGCGCGAACGACAGGTGATCGACGAAGCGGTGCGGCGCGACGCCGAGCAACGCGAAAAAATCGCCGCGATGAGCGCCAAGGGCTCGCTTCTCTCGATGCTGTTCAGCCGCAACATGCTGCTGATCTCGCTCGCCTATTTCACGCTGATCGGCAATTTTGGTTCGGGCGGCTACTGGACGCCGCAAATCCTGCGCGCCATGAGCAACCCCAATCAGCCCTATTGGTTGACGGGACTGCTCGCGTCGGGCCCCTACCTCTGCGCCATAGCGGCGATTCCCTTCTGGTCGGCTTTTTCCGACAGGCGCAAGGAGCGTTACTGGTGCGCCATCGTTCCCATGGCGATTGGCGGCTGCGGCTGGCTCATCGCGGCGCTCGCGCCCAACGCGCCGACGCAATATCTGGGGCTCGTCGTCGCGCAATTGTTCACCCTGCCGGTGTGGTCGCTGTTCTTCACCATGCCCTCCGCCGTGCTGCCGCGCCCGGCGCACGCCACGGGCATCGCCTTCATGAACACGATCGGCATGGTGGGCGCCTCCACCGCGCCGCTGATCATCGGATATTTGCGCGACAGCACGGGCGGCTTCACCGCGCCGATGATCGTCATCGGCTGCGCGGTTCTGTGCGGCGCCGCGATCATGCTGATGGTGCCGCGTTATCTGCTGGTGGGGGACGGCGCCAAAGGGGCCCCGGCGGCGGCGGAGGCGCGGCGCGCGTGATGTGTTGTTAAGCGGCATGCGCGCGCCCATCGCCTTCTGGTTCGATCCGGTCTCGCCGTTCGGCTACATCGGCTCCATCGCCATCGAGCGCGTCGCCGCTAAACACGGACGCGAGGTCGATTGGCGGCCGTTTCTCATCGGCGTCACCGTGCTCAAGGTCATGGGCATGAAGCCGTTGCGCGAGTACCCGCTGAAGGGGCCCTGGCTCGAACGGGACATGCAACGCCTCGCGGAATATTTCGACGCGCCGCTGCGGCCGCACGGGTTGAAAGGGATCAACTCCGTCGCGGCGTGCCGCGCCTTTCTGTGGATCAAGGCGCGCGAGCCCGCGCTGGCGAAGCTTTTCGCGCAAAACATCTTCGCGAAACTGTGGACGCGCGGCGAGGACATCACGCCTGTCGCCGCCGTCGTCGCCGAGGCCGCAGCGCTGGGCGTGGACGGCGCGGCGTTGAGCGAAGCGCTCGCGGGCGACGAACTCAAGCGCGCGTTGCGGCGAAGCGTCGAGGAAGCCATGGCGCAAGGCGTCTTCGGCGCGCCGAGCTTTGTCGCCGACGGCGAACTTTTCTGGGGCAACGACCACATCTGGATGCTGGAGCATTGGCTCGCGCATGGGGATTTCAAGCGGAGGTAAGCGCGGCGCCGACGACCTCGATGCAAACGGCGTGAAAAAATGCTTGCCTTTTCAACAGGGCGGC
>JANYDZ010000093.1 GCA_025363375.1 Hyphomicrobiales bacterium | reverse complement strand
AGTTGCGGGGCGGCGGCGGCGACGACGTGTTGTGGGGCTCCTCCTTCGCCGATACGCTTATCGGCGGCGCGGGCAACGACGTGATCCGCGGGCAGGGCGGCGCGGACACCATGCGGGGCGGCGTCGGCGACGATTCCTACGTCGTGCTTGATCCCGGCGCGGTGATCATCGAGAACGTCGGCGAGGGCTTCGACACGGCCTGGATCGCTTTGGCCGCCAACACGTCTTACACTGTCGGCGACAATGTCGAACGCGTCAATCTCGCCGGGGCGGCGAACCGCGCGACCGGCAACAATCAGGGCGACGTCATTGTCGGGAATCCGACTGTCGGCAGCACGCTGAACGGCGGCGCGGGGGCGGACACGATCTTCGGTTCGGCTTTCGCCGACGTGTTCAAGGGCGCCGCCGGCGACGATATCTTCTACTCGCTGGGCGGCGCCGACCGTTTCGTCTACGACGCCGCCGGCTCGGGCTTCGACCAGATATCCGGCTACGTTCAGGGCGTGGCGAAGATCGACTTCACCGGGCGCGGCTTCTCAATGGCGTCGTTGTCGTTCGCGACCGCCAACGGCAATACACAGGTGACATTTGGCGGCGACCGGACGCTCGTTTACGGCGTGACCAGCCTGACGGCGGCGGATTTTATCTTCTAGTCCTCCGCCCGTCGTTGAAGGCTTCCATCGGCGCCGCGACGAAACGTCCGGCGACAAAGCGAAGCGTGCATCCAGGCTTCCTCCGGGCTTCCTCGACACCGCCTTGAATTCGCGCATAATCGCCCCAACAGACCGGACCATCCGGCGATCGGGGAGCAAATCATGCGCAAGACCAAATGGCGCGCGGCGCTGGCGGCACTCGCCGGGCTCGCGTGCGCGCCCGCGCTGGCCGCGGACAAGGTCACCATCGCCTATATCGGCGGCGCGGCGGATGTGGGCTTCTATATCGCGGACGCCAGGGGTTTTCTGAAGGAGGAAGGCATTGAGGCCAATTTCGTGGTGTTCGATTCGAGCGCCCGCATGGTGGCGCCGTTGGCGACCGGCGAAGTCGACGTCGGATCGGGCGCGGTGGGCGCCGGCACCTACAACGCGCTTGAGCGCGGCATTACGCTGCGCGCCGTCGCCGACAAGGCGCGCAACAAGGGCGCCTATTCGTATCAGGGCCTGCTCGTGCGCAAGGATCTCTACGATTCCGGCAGGGCGCGCGGCCTCAAGGATTTCAAAGGCCTGAAATTCGCGATGACGGCGCCCGGCAGCAACGAATCAGCCGTGCTCGCCGAGGCGCTCGCCAGCGTCGGCCTCGCCAAGGAGGACGTGGACCTCACGCAATTGTCCATGCCGCAACAGGTCGCCGCCTACGCGGGCAAGGCCATCGACGCGAGCTTTCTGCCCGAGCCGTTTCTGACCGCGGCGGTCAAATCCGGCGCCGCCGTGCAGATCATGCCCGTGTCGAAAATCCGCGACGACGATGTCACCGGCGTGATCGTCTACAGCGACCACCTCATCAAAAACAGGCCGGATGTAGCCAAACGCATGACCAAGGCTTATGTGCGCGGCCTGCGCGTTTATGTGGACGCGCTGAAGGACGCGCGGCTGGCGGGACCGGGCGCGGAGGAAGTCATCGACATTCTCGCGAAATATTCCACGGTGAAGGACAAGGCCGTGCTGCGTGAAATCATTCCGCACTACGTCGATCCCGACGGCCGCGTGGGCGCGGAAAGCCTGAAGAAGGACTGGGCGTATTTTCGCGCGCAAAACCTGATCAAGGGCGACGTCACCGTGGAGCATCTCATCGACAACAGCCTCGTCGACGCCGCGGTGCGGGAACTGGGGCCGTACAGGCCGAAGAACTAGAATGCGGGATTGATCCATGCCCTCGCTTTTGCAACCCGATCCCGTCACGGGCGACTACCGCCCCCTTGTCGCCGAACGCCACGAGATCGATCCGCTCGACGGCGAGGAACTCGCGGCGCTCGCCGCGCCCGACGACACCGGCCTTGAACTTGCCTCCATCGCGGACATGCCGCTCAACCGCCTGAGCTACAAGGTTGAGCCCGCCCTCTGGCGGAAGGTCGCCGACATGATGCACGAGAACGGCGAATTGCAGAAGCCGCACAAGGCTGCGGAATACATGTCCGACTTCGTCAAGCCTTTCGTGGTCCCGTGATGCGCGCGCTGTTGTCGTTTCTTGTTTTCGCGGCCGCGGCTCCAGCGCCGAACGCCGCCGCGCGGGCGCAGGAACTTTTCAAGGACAAGACGATCCGCATCGTCGTCGGCTCGGCGCCCGGCGGCAGTCATGATTCCTACGCGCGGGTTGTCGCGCGCCATCTGGGTCGGCATCTGCCGGGCAAGCCCGCGGTCGTCCTCTCGCACATGCCCGGCGCTTCGGGCGCGCAGGCGGCGAACTACCTTTATGAAATCGCGCCGAAGGACGGGACGGCGCTTGGCACTTTCAACCGCTCGACGCCGTATTATGAAGCCATTGGAGGCGGCAACGTGCGTTACAATTCGCGCGTCTTCACCTGGCTCGGCAGCCTCAGCCAGTCCAACGACACGCTCGTGTCCTGGCACGCTTCAGGCGTGCGCAGCATCGCCGACGCCAAACAAAAGCAGATCGTCATGGGCGCGTTGAGCAAGATCGGCACCATGTACGGCTACCCCGCGCTTCTCAACGGGACCATCGGGACGAAGTTCCGCATTGTGACGGGCTATGAGAGCGGCACCGCCGTCAATCTCGCGATGGAGAAGGGGGAGGTGCAGGGGCGCGGCAGCAACCCCTGGAATTCCTGGAAAGCCATCAATCCACAATGGGTGGAACAAGGAAAAATCATCCCGCTGATGCAGGTGGGACTGCGCAAGGAGCCGGACCTGCCGAATGTTCCGCTGCTGAACGATCTGGCGGAGGACGACGCGCAAAAGCGCCTCTTCTCATTCATCAGCGACACCGTCGCGGTCGATCAGCCCTACACGGCCCCGCCCGGGCTCGCGCCGGAGGCGCGCGCTGCGCTGCGCCTGGCGTTCAAATCGATGGCCGCGAGCCGCGAATTTCTCGACGAGGCGAGGCGGCAGAACCTCGACATCGATCCGCTCGACGGCGAGGAACTCGCGGCGCTTGTCGCGCGCGTCGTCGAAGCGCCGCGCGACGTTGTGGACAGGGTTGTCGCAATCATGCAGAGCGAGGCCGCCGCGAAATAGCTTTGTCACGGGAGCAATCAATGCGTTTCATTTTTCTCTGCCTCGCCTTCCTGCTGACCCGCTCCGCGCTCGCCGCGCCCGACGACGCGCGGAAAATCGTCGGCGTCTGGAAGCTCGTCTCCGTGCTTTACGAGGATCAGCAGACGAACGAGACGTGGCCGGTGCTCGGGGCGCATCCGCGCGGCTCGCAGGTGGCCACCGCCAAAGGCCGCTGGGTCGCCGTCGTCACCGGCGAGGGCCGCAAGGTTCCGCAGAACGACGCGGAACGCGCCGACGCGCTGCGTTCGATGATCGCCTATTCGGGCAAATATCGGGTCGAAGACGGCAAAGTGACGACGCGCGTCGAGGCCGCCTGGCAGGAATCATGGGTTGGCGGCGATCAGGTGCGCTTCATTCGCTTCGAGGGCGAGAATCTGCTGCGCATCGACAGCCCGCCGATGCCGCACCCCAACCTCGCGGGGCGCGTGGTGCGCGTGATCGTGACGTGGGAGCGCGAGGAGTAGGGCGGTGGAATTCAGCCCGCTAATCCCATCGCCGCCTTCAGTTTGCGTGAATAGCCGTAGATGTCTTCGCGCATTTGCAACTGGCCGGCTTCATCCACAAAAGCCGTGAAATATTCGATGTGGATATCGATGTGCCGGGGCAGCTGAATGGTGCGGTTGCCCTTGCCGATCAACTTTTTGACGCGGTCCTCGTTCCAGCCATTGCCGGTTCCCAGCAAGATTTCGGCGAATTTGAAGGGCTGATCGACGCGCACGCAGCCGTGGCTGTAGGCGCGGCGCGGATTGGCGAACAGCGAACGCGACGGCGTGTCGTGCAAATAGACGGCGTGTTCGTTGGGGAACATGAATTTGATGTTGCCGAGGGCGTTCCGGTTGCCCGGAGGCTGGCGCACGATCAACTCGCCCTTGCGGCTCCGGCTGACTTCGTAACCCTGCCGTTGCAGATAGCCCGGGTCGGACGCCAGACGCGGCAACATTTCGTTCTTGATGATGCTCTGCGGCACGTTCCAGTAGGGATTGACCTCAAGGAACTGCATGCGGTTCGAGAACACGGGGGTCGGCGTGTCGGGCTTGCCGACGACGACGCGCGCGGTGTGGACGACTTTGCCGTCCTGCACCACGCGCACGGTGTAGTCCGGGATGTTCACCTCGATGCGGTCGCCGTTGTCGGCGCGCGGCAACCAGCGCCAGCGCTCCATATTCGCGATGATCTCGCTTTCGACTTTCGCGGGATCGCCTTCGGAGAGCGCCGCGACAGTGACCGGATTGAGCATGCCCGTGGCGATCAGGCCCTTGTCGCGCTGGTAGTCCGCAACGGCGGCGGCGACGCGCGCGTCGTAGACAAGCTCATCGGTCACCGTCGATGGGTCGCTGTTCAACGCGAAACGCTCGCGGATCGAGGGCACCCGGGCATCCTTCATGCCCACCCGCAGCGTCGGGCCGGCGGAAATGCGCACGGGGTCCAGGGGGCGGCTGGCGCGCAGCTCCGCCAGTTTGGCGCGCAGCGCGCGGTAGCCCGCGTGGAGTGGATTGAACGCCGCGAGCGCGGCGTCGGCGTCGGCCCCAAGGGCTACGGCGGCGAGAATCCTGCCGGGCTCCGCGACCTCGGGCTTTTCGGTGATGAGATGGGCGATGGCGCGCGGATTGATCCGTCCGCCGCTTGCCTGGTAGCCATAGGCGACCACGGCCTGAGTCAGGGCGAGTTCGGCCGCGACGCGGGACTTTTCGTCCGTGCCGGGCGAAGTGGGCGCCGGCGAAGCCTTGAGGTCGAGCCCGTCCTCGCCCGCCTTCGCAAGACGCGCCAACGCGCCGCGCGCGGTCGGGCTCCAGGCGCCGTCCCTGAGCCAGAAGGGGGCGAAATCGCGTTCGGCGTAGGCGGCAAAAATCTGTTCACGCAGCAGCTTTTGCGTCGCGAGATTGCGGGGCAGGGGTTCCTTCGCGGACGCTTCCAGCGCCGCGCGAAGGGCGGGGGCGATATCCGCGGCGGCCACGGGCGCGGCCGCTGGCGGCGCGAGGGGAGCGGCGTTTTGCACGGGCGGGGCCGGCAGCGGCGCGGGCGCCGCCTGTTCCGGCGCGGCAGGGGGCAGCGGCGGGGCGGCGACAATTGCGGCAGCCTCCGCAGGCGCCGGGCTGGCGGCGGGGCGCGGCGGCGATGTGGTTTCCACCACCACGGGCGACGAAACGGCGGGCGCGGTCGACGGGGCCGGTTGCTGGATCTGCGCGGGTTTGGGCGGCGCTTCCAACGGAACCACGTTCACATCGACGTCCGGCAGCGGCGGCAGGATGATTGCGGGGCCGGGCGTTGGCGTCTGGGCGCGCGGCGCGGTCGGAGCCAGCGCCAACACCAATGCGGCGAGTGAAATGCTCGCCGCGAGTAGTCGGGTCATTTGTGCCGTCATGGCGCCCTCGAATGTACATCCCGGGATACGCTCCGGGCAGCCCCCATGCACGCTTGCGCCAGACCGTCGGAAAAGTCCGGGCGTGCGATGGCGGGCGAAAGCATTGAAATCCCCATCACGTTAAAAAATCAATGGCCACGCTCGCGTGCGCCCGCGCACAATCCGCAATCCTTTGAAGCGTGTCCGCCAGGACACACTATTGCAAGGCGCGCTTCCTCAATCGGCGCGTCAGGCCGCCGCGTCGCTTTCCCCGGGGTCGGCGGTGGCCTGCTCGTCGAGCCCGTAATCCTTCATCTTGCGATAGAGCGTGGAGCGCCCGATGCCCAGACGGCGCGCCATTTCGGACATCTGGCCGCGATAATAGGCGAGGGCGAAGCGGATGATATCGGCTTCGAGATCGTCGATCTTGCGCATGTTGCCGCTTTCGTCGAGCAAGCGCGTCACATTGGGGTCGCGAACCTCAATGCGCACGATTTCGCGTTGCGGCGTGGAAACGGGAAGCGCCGCCGCGGCGGGCGCGGCGGGCACGCGCACGTCAAAACCCTCGACTTGCGCGGCAATCTGCGGAAATTCCGCTACGGTGAGTTCGTCGGCGTCGGCGAGCACCACGGCGCGGAATACGGCGTTTTCAAGCTGGCGGACGTTGCCTGGCCAGTCGTAGCGCGAGAGCAGGGACAGACATTCGGCCGTCAGGCCGCGAATGCGCTTGCCCTCTTCGGCGGCAAACCGCGCCACAAAACGGCGGGCGAGGTCGGCGACATCGTCGCGTCGCGCGCGCAGCGGCGGGATGGTGATGGGAAATACATTGAGGCGGTAATACAGGTCCTCGCGGAATTTGCCCTGTTTGACTTGCTCGATGAGGTTTTGGTTGGTCGCCGCAATCAGGCGGATATCAACCTTGACCGCGCGTTTGGCGCCAATCGGGTCGATTTCGCCTTCCTGCAGCGCGCGCAGCAGCTTGACCTGCGTTTCCAACGGCAATTCGCCGATTTCATCAAGGAACAGCGTGCCGCCATTGGCTTCGAGAAACTTGCCCATATGTTTGTCGGTGGCGCCGGTGAAGGCCCCTTTCTCATGCCCGAACAGGATTGACTCGACAAGGTTTTCCGGCAAAGCGCCGCAATTGACCGTGATGAAGGGCTTGCCCTTGCGGTCCGAGCCGCCCTGGATGGCGCGCGCGATCAGCTCCTTGCCGACGCCGGACTCGCCTTCGATCAAGACGGGGATGTTGGATTTGGCCGCGCGTTCGCCCAGCCGAATGACGCGGTTCATGTCGTCGGAACGCGTGACAATGTCCTTGAAGGTCATTGTGCCCGTGTTGCGTTTGGAAATGCGCCGGATTTCATCCTCAAGCGCGTCGAAACGCATGGCGTTCTTGATGGAGAATTGCAGCCGCTCCGCGCCAACCGGTTTGACGACGAAATCCGTCGCGCCCGCCCGCATGGCTGAAATAACGGCTTCGATGGAGCCGTGCGCGGTCTGCACGATGACCGGCGTGGTGATCTTGCGCCCGCGCATGCGGCCGAGGACCCCCATGCCGTCGAGATCAGGCATGACGAGATCGAGCACGAGACAGTCGACGGGAGTCTTGTCGGCGGCTTCAAGGCGCGTCAGCGCGGCTTCGCCGCCGTCGACGCACTCCACATCGTAGCCAAAACGTCGCGCCATGGCCTCGAGAAGGCGGCGCTGCACGGGATCGTCGTCGGCTACCAGTACAAGAGATGTCATGCTGTTTTCAAATCCCGCGCGGCCGTCATGCGCCGCTTGCGTCAGCATGTTGAGCGAACAGGGTAAATGGCGTGTTAATGGGCGCCCCGAATTGAGGCGTTTTCATTTTTAGGCGAAGGTTCCTCGCGCGCGCGGCGCGAAAAAACGCGGGAATCGGCGGGCAAG
>JANYDZ010000061.1 GCA_025363375.1 Hyphomicrobiales bacterium | reverse complement strand
GGGGTTGCGGGCTAAAGCCGCCTGCGGTTTGGGCTACGCTTTCGACGCTGTGATCAGGCATCGCGGCGGCACCACGATCGGGAGTGGGACCAACCAAAATCAGTCTCCGTTTTCGACATATATGCAATTCCGCAACAGGTTGCTGTTCACCGCCTGGCGGATGCCTCTGTGGTTTCCGTGGACGGTCGCGCTTGCCCTGCTGCATGCGCTGCGGTTTGCCGCCGCCCGCAGACCCGCCAACCTGAAAATGGCGTTATGCGGCATCCGCGATGGCCTCCTGGGGAAGACCGGAAGGCCGGACCGCTTGTTTCCCAAACTCGGCGAGCGCTGAAGCCCGTCTTGTCGAATCACTTATTTATCCGCGTGTCCCAAATGCAAAGGCGGACATCCCCGGGGGAATGTCCGCCTTTGACCGTTTCACCAGGTCCTGCTGCTACTCCGCCGCCGGCGGCAGTTGCGGCGTCGGCGCCTGGGACGCCTCGGCCTTCTGGGCGAGGATAAGTTCATCGCGCGTCGCCGCGATCTTGCGCAGTTTGGTCATGGCGGCGCCCGTGCCAGCCGGGATCAGCCGGCCGACAATGACGTTCTCCTTGAGCCCTTCGAGCGTATCGACCTTGCCGTTGACGGCGGCCTCGGTGAGGACGCGCGTCGTCTCCTGGAAGGAGGCGGCGGAGATGAACGAGCGCGTCTGCAAGCTCGCCTTGGTGATGCCCAGCAGCACGGGCGTGCCGGTAGCCGGCTTGCCGCCGTTGGCGATCGCCTTGATGTTGGCGTCTTCCATCTCGCTCTTGTCGACCTGCTCGTTGGCGAGGAAGTCCGTATCGCCGGGATCGACGATATCGACTTTCTGCAGCATCTGGCGGACAATCACCTCGATGTGTTTGTCGTTGATGCCCACGCCCTGCAACCGGTAGACTTCCTGAATCTCGTTGACGAGATAAGCGGCGAGTTCCTCGACGCCCTTGATGGCCAGAATGTCGTGCGGCGCGGGATTGCCGTCGACGATGTAATCGCCTTTCTCCACGACGTCGCCGTCCTGAAGATGGATGTTTTTGCCGCGCGGGATGAGGTACTCGACCGCTTCCGCGCCCTCCTCCGACGGAACGATCTCAAGCCGCTGCTTGTTCTTGTAGTCGCGGCCGAACTTCACCGTCCCCGAGATTTCCGCGATGATCGCGTGGTCCTTCGGACGGCGCGCCTCGAAGAGTTCGGCGACGCGCGGCAGACCGCCGGTGATGTCGCGGGTCTTGGCCGATTCCATCGAGATGCGCGCGATAACGTCGCCGGCTTTCACGCTGGCGCCTGGATCATAGGCGATGATCGCTTCGACCGGCAGGGTGTAGCGGGCGTCGCCGCCGCGCGAGAGCTTGCCGACCTTGCCGTCCTTGCCCTTTATCACAAGCGAAGGCTTCAGGCTGACCGAACGCTGGTTAAGGCGCCAATCCGTGACAACGCGCTTGGCGATGCCCGTCGATTCATCGACCGCTTCCGACAACGACTGGCCGTCGATGAGATCTTCGTAGCCAACCTGGCCGGAGATTTCCGTGAGGATGGGACGCGTATAGGGGTCCCACTCCGCCAGACGCTGGCCGCGTTTGACCTTGTCGCCCTCGGCGACCTTCATGCGCGCGCCGTATTGCACGCGGTGAACCGCGCGGTCCGTTCCGTCCGGCCCGACAATCACAATCGCCACGTTGCGCGCCATCACCATCGTATCGCCGTCGGTGTTTTTGGCCAGATGCGAATTGCGGATTTTCACTTCGCCGTCGAAATTCGATTCGATGAAGGATTGATCCGCGATCTGCGCCGCGCCGCCGATGTGGAAGGTGCGCATGGTGAGCTGCGTGCCGGGCTCGCCGATCGACTGCGCCGCGATGACGCCGACGGCCTCGCCCATGTTGACGGGCGTGCCGCGCGCGAGATCGCGTCCATAACAGGTGCCGCAAACGCCGTTGGCAGCTTCGCAGGTCAGCACCGAACGGATCTTCACTTCCTGCACATTGGCCGCGTTGATGCGGTCGATGTGCCATTCCTGAATCATCTCGCCTTTGCGGACGATCACATTGCCGTCGAGATCCTTGATCCCGTCGGCCGAAGTGCGTCCCAGAATGCGGATGGAGAGCGGCGCGACGACGGTGCCCGCGTCGATGATCGCGCGCATGCTGATCCCGCCGCTCGAGCCGCAGTCGACTTCGGTGATAATCGAATCCTGCGCGACATCCACCAGACGACGCGTGAGATAACCGGAGTTGGCGGTCTTCAAGGCGGTGTCGGCGAGGCCCTTGCGGGCGCCGTGGGTCGAGTTGAAATATTCGAGGACCGACAGGCCTTCCTTGAAGTTGGAAATAATCGGCGTCTCGATGATTTCGCCCGAAGGCTTCGCCATCAGGCCGCGCATGGCCGCGAGCTGACGCATCTGGGTGGGCGAGCCGCGCGCGCCGGAATGGGACATCATATAGATTGAGTTGATGGGACGATCACGGCCGCCCGCGTCCTTCTTGACAGAGGAAATGCCCTGCATCATTTCCTCGGCGAGACGGTCCGAGCACTTCGCCCAGGCGTCGACAACCTTGTTGTACTTTTCGCCGCGCGTGATCAGGCCGTCGTTGTATTGCTGCTCGTATTCCTTGGCGAGCGCCGTGGTGTCGGCGATGTTCTTTGGCTTGGTCGGCGGCACGACCATGTCGTCCTTGCCGAAGGAAATGCCGGCCTTGAAAGCCTCGCGGAAGCCCAGCGACATGATCCGGTCGCAGAAAATCACCGTCTCCTTCTGCCCGCAATTGCGGTAGACGGTGTCGATCATGTTGGAGATTTCCTTCTTGGTCATCAGCTTGTTGACGACGTCGAAGGGGATCTTGTTGTGGTCGGGCAGATGCTGGCCGAGGATCATGCGGCCCGGCGTGGTGTCGAACATTTTCGAAACGCGCTTGCCCTGGGCGTCGTAGCTCCAGCAGCGTCCCCGGATTTTCGAATGCAGGGTCACCGCTTTCGCGGCGATGGCGTGCTCGATCTCGGCCATGCTGGAGAAGGCCATGCCCTGGCCCA
>JANYDZ010000060.1 GCA_025363375.1 Hyphomicrobiales bacterium | reverse complement strand
CCTCCGACACCAGGATCATTGACCTCGGCGGGCGCACCGTTGTTCCCGGCCTCACCGACGCGCATCTGCATGGCGTGCGCGCGGCGCTCACCTACGCCGTTGAAGTCAACTGGATCGGCGTGACCTCGATCGAGGAGGCGCTGTCGCGTCTGAAAGCCGCCGCCGCGACCTCCGCGCCGGGCGCGTGGATTATCGTCGCCGGCGGCTGGATCGACATTCAGTTCAAGGAAAAGCGCAAACCGACGCAGGCCGAAATCATGACGGCGGCGCCGGGGCGGCCGGTCTATCTGCAACAGCTCTACGAATGGGCGCTGCTGTCGCGCGAAGCGATGAGCGCGATGAAGATCTCCGCTGAAGCCGATGTGCCCGCCGGCGGAAAACTCATGCTGGGCGCCGACGGAAAGCCCAATGGCGAGATCAACGGCGGCGCTCTGACCATGGGCGCTCTGTTCAACAAGCTGCCGCGTCCGACCTTTGCGCAGGAGAAGGAGGGTTCGCGCCTGTTCTACCGCGAACTCAACCGCCTTGGCCTCACGGGCTTCATCGATCCCGCCGGCGTCAGCGTGTTTCCCGCGAGCTACAGGCCGTCCATGGAATTGTGGAAGGAGGGCAGGCTCACCGTGCGGCTCGCTTATCATATCTCATCGCAGACGCCTGGAAAGGAGTTCGAGGATTACAAGGCGCAGACGCAATTGATGACCTCGGGCTTTGGCGACGACATGATGAAGTTCAACGGGCTCGGTGAAATCGTGACCTGGGCGTCGTGGACGGACGGCGATCCGACGCCCGAAGCTTTCGCCAGGCTGCGCGAGGTCGTGCGCTGGGCGGCGGAGAACCGCATGGGTTTCGAGATTCACTGGAACCCGGAACGCACGGTGGGAAAACTGCTCGATATTTTCGAGGAAACCAGCCGGGAATTCCCCATCGCCGAACTGCGCTGGGCGATCAACCATCTGCACGACGCTTCGCAAACCACGCTCAAGCGCATGAAGGCCTTGAATGTCGGCTGGAGCGTTCAGGATTCCCTGTATTTTTCAGGCGCGCGTTTCAAGGAAGTGTTCGGGCTCGCCGTGTCGCAACGCTCGCCGCCCATCAAGACCGCGCTTGACATCGGCGTGATGGTGGGCGCGGGCACGGACGCGCACCGCGTGTCGTCGTACAATCCATTTGTTTCGCTGCGATGGTATCTCGACGGCAAGGCGATCGACGGCGTGACGACAATGTCGGAAGCGCAGCACCCGACGCGCCAGCAGGCGCTGCGCATGTATACAATGAACAGCGCCTGGTTCGCCCACGACGATAAAAAGAGGGGCTCGCTGGAGCCGGGCAAATACGCCGATCTCGCGGTGCTGACGAAGGATTACATGAGCGCGCCGGTGGAGGAGATCGGCGGCATCGAGTCGCTGCTGACCATGGTCGGCGGCAAGGCGGTTTACGCGGCGGGGCCGTTTGCCGAGCTGGAGGCGAAATAGTCAGCGCACCGGCGGCGTGCAAACCGCCTTGTCCTGCAACACATAACAATTCGACATGGCGCCGGAGCGCCTGTCGACGCGAAACACGCCGGATTCCCGCTCATGGCGGGAGGCCACAAGGCCATATTCGCCGCCGGGCTGGGGCCCCGCGCCTTCGCCGGGTTGAAAGCAGATCGTCACGCCGATCGTGCCTTCCTTCAGGCCGTACTGGCACGCCGCGACTTCGCCGCTGGCGGTGTCGAGACGATAGACCCGGTTGAGATCGGTCTCCGGCGCGGCGAGAAATTCGTAGTTCGCGGCGGCCGCGGGCGCCGTCAGGACGGCGGCGCCAAGCGTCAGAATAATTCGAAGGGCATACGGCAAGGGAGCCTCCATCGAGCGAATCGGGAACCTGTAAACTAACGCATCAAAGGCGGCCCGGGCGCAGGGGGAAATCGGGCTCCCGCGCGTCCGCTCCTTTGGGGCAGACCTTTGGGGCATGCTTGCCCGATACGGAAAATTTTGGCAAAGAACGCGCAGGCAAAGTTCGCCCCGGGGGTGGGGCGCGATGGGGAGGGCACGATGGCCGCGTTGAGTGAATTCGATCTCCAGAAGATCATGGGCGACGACTATAAAAACATCGAACAGACCGCGCGTAAAGCCGTCGGAGCGGAGGATACCTACCGCGACGTTGCCGCCAAAATCGGCGCGATCGAGGACCGGAACTTCTCCTGTTACGCCGCGATGATCGTTGGCGTGGCCCTCGCTGTTTCCGCCTGGTACACGGCGGCGGGCAACGCCTACTGGATCCAGTTGGCCATTGCCGTTGGATTTGTCCTGCTGGGCGCCTTTGGCTACCTGCGTTTTCGCAACCAGCTTGTCGATCTGCGGGAAAAGCTGAACGCCATGCAGCAAAAAATGGCGGCCAACGCGAAGGCGGGTTAAGCGGCTGCGGCGGCGCGGTCGCAAAACAGCAAGTCCATCGTCGTCAGGATCATGGCGGCGACGGTGAATTCTCCCCGTTCGGGCGCGTCCGGGGCCGATTGATGTTTGCCTTGATTTGAAGCTTGTGTTTTTTGCGCGGCGGGCTCGCGCGCGCTTGCCGAGCTTTTTGTCGCGATTGACCACGGGACTGCCTATGACCTCTCCGCTTCTCGTCTTCGACCTCGACGGCACGCTTGCCGAGACGGCGGGCGATCTCATTGCCTGCCTCAACCACATTCTGGCGCGCGAAAATCTTGCCGGCGTCGAGGTTTCGGCGGCGCGCGACATGGTGGGAATGGGCGGACGCAGCCTCATCAAACAGGGTTTTGCCGCCAGCGGACAGGCGCTGGGCGAGGAAAAACTGGAAGCGCTGTTTCTGGATTATCTCGCCCATTACGAGGCGAATATCGCGGTTCACACACATCTGTTTCCCGGCGTGCTCGCCGCGCTCGACCGCTTTGAGGCCGCCGGATGGAAATTCGCCGTCTGCACCAACAAGATTGAAGAACCTTCCATAAAACTGTTGAAAGCGCTTGGCGTCGCGGGCCGCTTTCAGGCCATCTGCGGTCAGGATACATTCGCCTGGTCGAAACCGGACGCGCGCGCGCTGCTTGCCACCATCGAGAAGGCCGGCGGCGCGCCGCAATCCAGCGTCATGGTGGGCGATTCCCGCACCGATATCGCCACGGCAAAAAACGCCAGAATCCCGGTCGTCGCCGTGGACTTCGGCTATACGGACGTGCCGGTCGCGCAGCTTGCGCCGGATGTCGTCATTTCGCATTTCGATGCGCTGTGGGACGCGGTGCGGAGCATCCGGGCGCGATAGGCAAGCCGGTTTGAAAAAGGCCATGGCGCTTTTGGCGGGCTCTTTGCCGCCAACCGGAAGAAGGCCAGCGGAATCCGGCCTTCGCTCTTTCACAAATATTATTTCCTATTTTTCCTATTTTCTCTTGACAATGTTCCCGTTTCGTTCTAGAACCCGCTCACGCCTTCCACGAAAGGGCTGGAGACAGGATATCTCCGGCGGAAGGCGGCGGTCCCGCGGGTTTGGTTGCATCCAGATCAAGCTCCCGGGCGGATCTTCGAGGTCGGGGACAACAGGAACCGCGGGTTACACAGAAGGCCGCCAAAAGCCGCCTGGTACAA
>JANYDZ010000032.1 GCA_025363375.1 Hyphomicrobiales bacterium | reverse complement strand
GTTTCCAACATCCGCGAGGGCGGCAAGCCCATCGGCGTGCTGCCCGACGGCGAAATGTGGTTTCACCACGATATGAGCTATTCGCCCGCGCCCAACCGCGCCTCGTTCCTCTATTCCATCGAGGTTCCAAGCCGCGGCGGCGACACCATGTTCGCCAGCATGCACGCCGCCTATGACAAGCTGCCGCAACGCCTTAAAGACCGGATCGAGGGCCGAAAAGTCCTGCAGGCCTTCGACGAAATCCAGGATTCGCGCCTCGATTTGACAAAAATCCGCCTGGACGACGTCAAACACCAATGGCAGCCCATGGTCGTCGCCCACCCCGAAACCGGGCGCAAAGCCCTCTATGTGAGCCGCCTCATGAGCCACGAGGTCGAGGGGATGAATCAGGCCGAAAGCGACGCGCTGCTGGAAGAACTCTATTGCTACGCCGAGGACGAGAGCATTCGCTACACCCACAAATGGCGGATCGGAGACCTCCTGATGTGGGACAATCTCAACTCCATCCACGCCCGCACCGATTTTCCGCGCGAGGAACGCCGGCTGATGCGGCGTTTTTCCATCGCCGGCGATCCCGTGATTCCCGGCTGGAACCGGGCGAACGCCGCCGAATGAGGCTTTTTCGCGCTCGCGAAACGCCCGCGAGTCGGATATAGGCGGATAATGAGCCTTTTGTCGTCGTCCACTGAACTTGCCGCCGTCTGCGCCCGTTTCGCCAAACACGCCTTCGTCACAGTGGATACGGAGTTTCTGCGCGAGACCACCTTCTGGCCGAAGGTTTGCGTCATCCAGATCGCCTCCGACGAAGAAGCGGTCGCCGTCGACGCGCTCGCCGAAGGGCTCGATCTCGCGCCGTTTTTCGCGCTCATGGCCAATGAACGCGTCGTAAAAGTGTTTCACGCCGCGCGGCAGGACCTCGAAATCGTCTGGAAGCTCTCGAAGCAGATTCCCGACCCCCTGTTCGACACCCAGGTCGCCGCCATGGTCTGCGGCTTCGGCGATCAGGTCAGCTATGGCGAGCTCGCGCAGAACATCTGCAAGGTGCAGATCGACAAATCCTCGCGTTTCACCGACTGGGCGCGCCGTCCCCTGTCGCAAGCGCAGATCACCTACGCGCTCGCCGATGTCACGCATTTGCGCGACATTTATCGTTCCCTCCTCGCCAGTCTCGCCAAGTCCGGCCGTCTCGGCTGGCTCGAAGGCGAGATGGCGACGTTGAAAAACCCCGCCACTTACGAGCAGCACCCCGACAACGCCTGGGAGCGCCTGCGCAACCGCGCCCGCAAGCCGCGCGATCTCGCGGTGCTGATGGAAATCGCCGCCTGGCGCGAGCGCGAGGCGCAAAGCCGCGACGTGCCGCGCTCGCGCGTGCTGAAGGACGATGTGGTCATCGACGTAGCGCTCGCCGCGCCGCGCGACGCCGAGGCGCTGTCGCAATTGCGCTCCTTTCCGCGCGGCATGGAGCGCGCCCGCACGGGCGTCGATCTCCTCGCCGCCATCGAGCGGGGCCTGGCGCGCGACCCCAAGACCCTGCCGAAAATCGAACGCGAAAAACGCGGCAACGGCTCGGCCGGCGCCACGGTGGAACTGCTGAAAGTGCTGCTGCGTCAGGTTTGCGAAGCCCACGGCGTCGCAGCCAAGATGATCGCGACGGTCGACGATCTCGAGGCCATAGCCGCCGACGACCGCGCCAAAGTGCCGGCCCTCGCCGGCTGGCGGCGCGAAATGTTCGGGCTGAAAGCGCTGGAGCTGAAGCACGGCCGCCTCGCGCTGACGCTGGAAAAAGGCAAGGTGATCGCGCTCGAATGGCAGGACGCGCCGGCGGCGGAAGCCAGCGTGGCGGCGGAGTAAGGTTTGGCGCGCGTCATGATCGCGCCGCGCGCGCCGCCGCGTCGGCGGTCATGAACAGCCGCAAAGCGCGATAGAAATTCACCCCACCCTGATCTCGGGCTCGCGCCCGATCAGCCGCGCCATCTGCTTCATGCGTCCCTGCAGACGGTCGTTCACCAGGTCCGCAAGGTCGCGCGGCACGCGCAGCAGCAGTTTGTTCTTGGTGCATTTCATCGGCGAACGCGGCAGCACCCCGGGCATGGCGGCCGAGAGCAGATAGCCCACGCGCATCGCCGCCCCCAGAATATGCGCGCGGTCGAGCACGCGGGCGCTGGCGAGCGTTCTGATTTGCGGATTGACGTCGGCGTCGGGGCCCAGATGCCGGTACGATGTCGCCAGCGCCAGATAGGCGCGGCCCGCGTGGTTGGCGCCGGCGAACGCGGCGTTGGCGATGATGTTCAGCGATTCCTCGCCGCGGTAGTCGGGATGCGCGCGCCAGCCGATGTCGGCGAGCAGGCACGCGGCGTGGCGCAGGCGATGCTCCTCCTCCGTCTCGTCGAAATGCGTGGAGCGCATGAAATCGTCGGTCCACAGGCACAATTCCTCGCCGTGCATCGGCGCGCGCGAGCGCAGCACATTGAGATCGCGCGCCGCCGCGATCAACGGATCGAGCCTGCGCTGCGCCGCGTCGAGACGCTCGAACAAAAGTCCCTCGCGCACGCCGAGCGCGGAGACGACAATGTCGCGCGGCCTCGCGCGCCGGATGATTTCGTCCAGCACCACCGCGCCGTAGGCGAGCAGCGGGCGGCGCGCCGACGAGACCGACTCGATGGCGATCAACGCGTCCGTGCTGACCCGTTCGACAAGCGCCGCGAAATCCGCCGCGTCGCGCGCCGGGATCGCGTAGCCGTGCATGACGTCGAGCGGGTAGTTGCGCTGGCGCATGTGCAACCGCGCGAGCGCGCGCCAGGTGCCCCCGATGGCGTAGAAGGAGCGGCCCTTCAGGGCTTCCAGCGGTTTGCAATCGGCGAGCGCGTCGCGCACGATTTTCACGGCCTTCTTCGGGCTTTTGCCGGACACGTCGCTCAACGCCAGTCCGCCCAGCGGCAGCGTCACGCCGCGTCCGAGTTTGAAGCCGCTGACTTCGTTGAGTTCGAGCGAACCGCCGCCCATGTCGCCCGATACGCCGTCGGGCTTGTAAAATCCCGACACGACGCCAAGCGCCGAAAGCTCCGCCTCGCGCTTGCCTGAAAGCAGCTCGATCGGCGCGCCGATCGCTTCGCGCGCGGCGGCGAGAAACTCCTTGCCGTTGGCCGCGTCGCGCGCCGCCGCCGTCGCGATCACGTGAACGTCGCCGATCTCCATGATTTTGCAGAGCGTGCGAAACCGCCGCAAGGCGCCAAGCGCCTTCTCGACGCCGTCCCGCGGCAGCATGCCCGTGGTCGCGACGCCGCGTCCAAGCCCCGCCAGCAACTTGTCGTTGAAGATGGGCGTCACCGACCGGCTCAATCCCTCATAGGCGACAAGCCGCACCGAGTTCGATCCGATATCGACAATTGCGACGGGCTTGCCGATGGCGAGGCGTCCCGGCGCGTCAAGTTTTGCAAGAGGTTTCGCGATGTTCATTTGGCCTGCGGCGAAGATCGAGGTTTCGACAGGGGTTTGGGGCTTGAGCTCTTGAGCGATTTGCCGCGCCCGGAGAGACTCGGATTGGTCATGAAATACTGGTGCGCGTTGAAGAAATCCTCCCCCGCGCGCGGCTTGATGCGCTCGCTCGATCCATCTGGCAAGACCCGGTAGCTCTGCTCGTTGTCCATGAGGTTGGCCACCATGATCTGATCGAGCACCTGCTCATGCACCGTCGGATTGATGATCGGGGCCATGGCCTCGACGCGGCGCTCGAGATTGCGCTGCATCAGGTCGGCGGAGGAAATGTAGAGATGAGCTTTGGGGTGCGGCAAGCCGCGACCGCCGCCGAAAGCGTACACGCGCGCGTGTTCGAGAAACCGTCCGACGATCGATTTCACGCGGATATTGTCGGACAATCCCGGCAGGCCCGGCCTCAGGCAACAGATGCCGCGCACAATGAGTTCGATCTGCACGCCGGCGCGGCTCGCCTCGTAGAAGGCGTCGATCACGTCGGGATCGACCAGCGCGTTGCATTTGGCCCAGATCGCCGCCGGTTTGCCGGCGCGCGCAAAGGCGATCTCCTCCGAAATATGCGTCAGGATCTTGTCCTTCAGCGAAATCGGGGAGACCGCCATGCGCTCAAGCCCGGCGGGCTCGGCGTATCCGGTGATGTAGTTGAAGATGCGCGCGACATCGCGGCCGATGGCGGGATCCGCCGTGAAATAGGAAATGTCCGTGTAGATGCGCGCGGTCTGCGGGTGATAATTGCCGGTGCCGACGTGGCAATACGTGGCGAGGGCTCCGCCTTCGCGGCGCACCACCATCGACAGTTTGGCGTGCGTCTTGAGTTCGATGAAGCCGAACACGACCTGCGCGCCGGCGCGCTCAAGATCGCGCGCCCAGCGGATGTTCGCCTCCTCGTCGAAGCGCGCTTTCAACTCGATGAGCGCCGTCACCGATTTGCCCGCCTCCGCCGCCTCGACGAGCGCGCGCACAATCGGACTGTCGTGCGAGGTGCGGTACAGGGTCTGCTTGATGGCGACGACGTTGGGATCGCGCGCCGCCTGCGTGAGGAACTGCACGACGACATCGAAGGATTCGTAGGGGTGGTGGACGACAAGGTCCTTCAGCTTGATCGCCGCCAGGCAGTCGCCGGCGTTGTCGCGCACGCGCTCGGGAAAACGCGGATTGTAGGGCACAAACTTGAGGTCGGGCCGGTCGATGCCAACGACCTCCGCCAGTTCATTCAGCGCCAGCATGCCGTCGTGCACGAAGATTTCGTCGGAGCTTGCGCCAAGATCGCGCGTCACGAAGGTCTGCAAGTCCTCGGGCATGCCCGCGTCGAATTCAAGACGGATGACGCTGCCGCGCCGGCGCCGTTTCAGCGCCGTTTCAAAATTGCGCATGAGGTCTTCGGCCTCTTCCTCGATTTCCACTTCGCTGTCCCGCACGACCCGGAAAAGCCCCTGCCCCTTCACCGAATAGCCGGGGAACAGGCGCCCCGTCTGCAGGCCGATCAAGGTTTCCAGCGTGACAAGGCGCGCGAGGCCCGGCGCGAAGGAATCGGGCAGACGAATGAAACGGTCGATCTTCGCGGGCAACCGCACCAGCGCGTTGAGCCGACGCCCGTCGCTGGCGCGCACCAGGTCGAGAGCCACGCTGAATCCGAAGTTGGGAATGAATGGAAAGGGATGCGCGGGATCGACGGCGAGCGGCGTCAGAACCTGAAAAATATGCGACAGGAAATGCGCGTCGAGCCAATCCTTTTCCGCGCTCGAAAGATCGCCGGTTTCGAGAATTTGAATTCCGGCTTTGGCGAGAATCGCCCGCAGTTCGCGCCAGCGCGCCTGTTGCTCGCGCGCCAGAACCGCGACCTGACCGCGGATGCGCGTCAATTGTTCGCCCGGCGTCAACCCGTCGTCGGACTCCACCGTCACGCCGGCGCGCAATTGCGCGCGCAATCCCGCGACCCGCACCATGAAGAATTCGTCGAGATTGCTCGCCGAGATCGACAGGAAGCGCAACTGTTCCAGCAGCGGATGATTCAGATTGGAAGCTTCCTCGAGAACCCGCCGGTTGAATTCGAGCCAGGACAGTTCGCGGTTGATGAACCGGTCCGGCGACGCCCGAAGATCAACGCCCGCATCGCCCGCCGGTTTCGCTTCATCGTCGATCCTGACGACCGTCGTTTCAATGTTTGCCCTGCGCGTCATTTTCAATCTCTGGTCCCGCTCCAACTCCAAGGACCATCGGGAGCCAGTGTGACATTATCATGAATGTCTCAACCCGCCTTCCCCTCCCGGCGCAGAACTTCGCCGGCAAGCTGCCGGGTGATCGGCCGTCCAAGCGCCAACGCCTCCCTGTCGAGCGCCTCGACCGCCTGCCGCGCGGCGTCGAGCGAACGCTCGATCCGCACCGCCAGATATTCGATCAGACCGGCCTCGACGACAAGCTGCCTGTCGACAAAAAGCTTGACCAGAACCGCGCGCACAAGCGCGTCGTCCGGCTCGCCCAGAACCACCACGGGCGCGAGCCGCAAGCGCGACAGGAGGTCCGCCATCGCCACCCCCCAATGATCGGGAAAACCGCGCGCCGTCAGCACCAGAAACGCGCCGGAAGCGCGCGCCAGATTGATCAGGTGGAAGAGCGGCGTCTCGACGCCCGCAGCCTGGTCGGCGTCCTCCACCAGCACGGCGCCGGACGCCGCCAGCGCCGGCAGGTCGGCCAGGGCCAACGAACCCGCGGCAATCACCCGCGCCTGCGCCCGGGCGGCCCAGATGGCCGCCAGATGGCTTTTGCCCGCTCCCCCCGGCCCCGCCAGCAACAGCACGCGATCCGGCCAGTCCGGCCAACGCTCAAACTGGTTCCATGCGCGTTCGTTCGAGGGGGAAACGAGGAAATCCTCGCGACCAAAGCGCGGCTCGACCGGCAAGTCGAGCGACAGCTGCCGTGCTTTGCCGTTCAAGGCTCAGCCTCCCTCGGGCGCGTCGATGGCGCCGTGATAGAACGGGCTCGCCAGATATTGGCGCAGCCCGAACCGGCACAAAACCCCGATCGCGGCGGAGACCGGCACCGCCAGCACGAGGCCGGTGAATCCGAACAGGCTGCCGAAGGCGAACAGCGCGAACATCAACCACACCGGATGCAGCCCGACGGAAGCCCCGACGAGGCGCGGCGTCAGGATATTGCCTTCCAGAAACTGCCCGACTCCGACGACCGCCATCGCCATTACAAACAGCGACCAGCTCGGCCAGCCCTGAACAATGGCGATAATCGCCGACAGCACCAGCGCCAGCAGCGAGCCGACATAGGGCACAAAGCTCAGCACGCCCGCCGTCAGGCCGATGAGAAAGCCGTAATTGAGGCCGATGAGGGTCAGGCCCAGACCGTACCAGGCCCCGAGAAAAATGCAGACCAACGATTGCCCGCGCAGAAATCCCGCGATCGCCTGGTCCATGTCGGCGGCCAGCGCGCGCACGACTGGCTGGTTCGCGAGGGGAATCCAGCTGTCGATCCGGGCGACCATCCGGTCCCAGTCAAGCAGGATGTAGAAAGCGACCACCGGCGTCACCACCAGCAGCGATAAAATCCCGACCAGCGCCTGCCCGCCCGACCAGAGGGATTTCAGAAACCCGAGCAGGTACTGCGCGCCCTGCCTGGCGATATCGCCGACCGATTTGTGCATGTCTGTGGAGGCGTCGCCGTTGCCGAGCCCCAGCCACTCCGCGAGATTGACGCCAAAACGCTCGCTGAGGGCGCCGCTCTGATCGACAGCCAGCGTCTGTAAACGGGCGACAAGGCCCGGCAACGCCTCGATGAAGGCCGCCAG
>JANYDZ010000025.1 GCA_025363375.1 Hyphomicrobiales bacterium | reverse complement strand
GTGGCGGCGAAGGCGCAGGAATAGACGGGGTGCGTGTGGATGACGCAATTGAGGTCGGGTCGAGCCTTCAGAATTTCGGAGTGGATATACACCTCGCTGTGGCGCCTCGCCGCGCCCGCGGCGACATTGCCTTCGAGGTCGATGGTCAGGATGTTGTCCATCGTGATCTCGTCCATGCCGATGGAATGGGCCTTCATGTAGAAATGCGCGGGATCGCCGGGCACGCGCATCGAGATATGGCCGCGGGTGAAATCATCCTGGCCTTCGGCGACCAGCACCTTGCCGGCGTCGATGAGTTTTTGCTTGAGGTCTTCGTGCGCCATCTGCGTTTCCTCGGCATGGGGTTTGTCCGTCGGCGTTTCTAGGCTGGATGGCGCGGCACGCGCAAGCCGGCCTGCAAAGCCCGTTTGCGGCTTGAAGCAATCGTCCGCGTGGACTATGGCTCGGTCCCACTGGATCCAGCGGGAGAACCCACATGTCGATTTCACTGCACGAGCTTTCAATTCCCGTCGTCGTTCAGCAGCTCTCCGGCCTCTCAAGCGTGATCGACAAGGCCGCCGCCTATGTCGCGGAAAAAAAGGTCGATCCGCAGGCTTTGCTCACCGCGCGCTTCGCGCCGGACATGTACGACTTCGCCAAGCAGGTGCGCGTGGCCTCCACATGGGGCGTGTGGATCGCCGGGCGCCTCGCCGGGGTCGAGCCGCCGAAATTCGCCGACGACGAGAAGAGCTTCGATGAATTGAAGGCGCGCGTCGCAGGAGCCATCGAGTTTGCGAAGACGCGGGACGCCGCCGCGGTCAACGCCGCGGCTGAAAAGGTGATCTCGTTTCAGGCGGGGCCGAATGTGCGCAGGTTCAAGGGCAAGGATTTCCTCATGCACTTCGCCTTGCCGCATTTCTTCTTTCACTGCGCGACGGCCTACGATCTCATCCGCCACTCCGGCGTGCCGCTCGCCAAGCGCGATTTCATGGGGCCGGTGCAGGGCATGATCGAGGGGTAGTCAGCCCGCGAGCCTTGGGAACAATCGCAACGCGTTGCCTCTTTCAATCGCGTCGCGCTGCGTCTGCGTGAGTTGCACCTTCGCGAGTTCCGCCAGATTTTCCGCGATCGTGTAATAGGGCGCGTCCGAGCCGAACAGAACCTGCGTCGCCGGAACATAGGCGAGCAGCGCCGCGAGATTCTGCGGATAGGCGGAGTTGGCGGTGTCGTAATAGAGCCGCTTCAAGACGGCGGGCACGCCCTCGGGAATGCGCGCCTTCAAACTTGCGTTGTGCGACACGCTGTTCTCGATGCGCCCGGCCAGCATCATCATGGGCCCGCCCGTGTGCGAGAAGATGAAGCGCGTGTCCGGCGAGCGGCTGAACGTCCCGGACAACAGCAGGCTGAGGATCGCGCGTCCCGTGTCGTAGGGATATTCGAGGAAGCCTTCGCTGACGCCGGCAATGACGTTGCCGCAACAGGCGGGCGAATTGGGGTGGAAATAGACGACGGCCTTGCGGCGCTGCAATTCCTCGAAGATGGGCTTGTAGGCGGCGTCGCCTGGATATTTGCCGTCGTAGCTTGTCATCATGCCGATGCCGTCGGCCTTCAGCACGTCGAGCGCGTATTCCATTTCCTTCAGGCAGGCGTCGACGTCCGGAAACGGCAGCGTGGCGAACAGGCCAAAGCGGTTCTTGTAATCAAGGCCCATCCGCGCGCCGAATTCATTGGCGACGCGGGCGATGCGCTTTGTGCTTTCGATATCGGACTTCAGGCGCGCGCCGGGAATGGAGAGCGAGCAGACGCCGGTTTGCAAATCGCTCTGGTCCATCAACTCCAGCGTTTTGGAGATCGTCCAGTTTTTAACGTTGGTTTGCAGCGGGCCGCGCGCGGGGTTCGATGTCCACCATTCCTCAAGCTCGCCTTTCAGAGGCGTCGGATAATAGTGGAAATGCGTGTCGACGCGGTTGCGTTTGGGCGTTTGCGCGAAGACGGGCGCGGCTGCGCCCGCGGCGACCGCGCCGAGCGAGCCCATGAAGCCGCGCCGTGTCGGGCAGGCGCAGGCCCCATGTGTCGACGCGGCTCCCTCGCAGGCAAAACGATCGCGCGTTTGGCTCATGCAATCCTCCCGGTTTGCGCGCAGATTGGGTCAACGGGAAGCGATGCGCAAGAGGCCTGGCGACGCGGCAGACGGGACCTGCCGGCGCCGCCTGTCGCGCTTTTCAAAAAAGTCACACCGCCGCCGTCACCGCGATCTCGACCTTGTATTCGGGACCCGCGAGCCTTGCTTCCACGGTCGCGCGCGCCGGGCCCTGGCCGGCGATGACCCATGCGTCCCACACGGAATTCATTTCGGCGAAGGTCGAGATGTCGGACAGCCAGATGTTGGTCCATAGCAGCTTCGACTTGTCGCTGCCGGCTTGCTTCAGCAAAGCGTCGATGATGCCGAGAATTTCCTTCGTCTGCTCGGCGACGCTCTTGCCTTTGGACGCGTCCGCGACCTGCCCGGCGAGATAAACAATGTTGCCGTGGACGACGGCCTTGCTCATGCGCGGTCCGGCGCCGATGCGGTGGATGGTCATGGGAGTCTCCGTGTTGGAAGGCGAATTGCTGACAAAGGCGGCCAGCGGCGGGAACGGGCGACGCGCCCCTCTCCGCCGCGCGCCGATCGTCCAGCTTCACGCCTTCGGCATGCCCGGCACGACGCCGAGGAAGTCGCGCTTGCCGATTTCGACGCCGCGATGGCGCAGAATGTCGTAGGCGGTGGCGGCGTGGAAATAGAAATTCGGGAAGGCGAAATGCATCATATATTCCGTGCCGTTCATGGTGACCTGACGCGGGCCCATGGGGAAGGTGACCGGCGAGTTGGCGTGCGCGTCGACATCGGCGGCGGCGACGGAATTGACCGAGGCCAACGCCTTGACGATGCGCTCGCGCAGGCCTTCCAGCGTCGTCTCGTCGCGCGCCGGCAGATTGGCTTCCTTGCCGGCGAGACGCAGGCTTGAACCGGCGGCGTGATCGGTGAAGGACTGCACCTGGCGGGCGAAGTTGAACATGTCGGGATGCAGGCGGTCGCCGCAGACGACGGTGTGATCCCATTTCTTCGCGGCGGCGTGGGCTATGGTTTTGTCCATCACGCCGAGCATGCCGCCGAGGATCTGCTGATAGGTGGGAATGGAGAAAGCGTAGAGCGACATGGTGACCTCCCTGATTGCGAGCGCCGATTGATAGACCGGCGCGCGGCGCGGTTCAAGCGCGGCGGGTTGCTTCTCCATTGAGCGGATTTTGCGGGTCCCATGAATAGTTCATGGTCTCGAAACGCATCGCGCTTGTGTCCATGAGCAGGATGCGTCCGACGAGATTTTCGCCAAAGCCGGTGATCTCGCGCACGACCTCCAGCGCCATCATGGCGCCCACGACGCCGGTGAGCGCGCCGAGGATGCCGGCCTCCGAGCAGGCGGGAATCGAGCCCGGCGGCGGCGCCTCGGGGAACAGGCAGCGATAGCTTGGGTTGGGCTTGCCGTCCTTGCCGTTTTCAAACGGGCGCAGCGTGGTGATTGAGCCGTCGTATTCTCCGACGGCGGCGGTGACCAGCGGCTTCTTCGCGTGAAAGCACGCGTCCGATACAACGTAGCGCGTTTCGAAATTATCCGATCCGTCGCCGACGACATCGTAGCCGGCCAGCACCGCCGCGGCGTTTTCCGCCGTGAAGCGAAACGGGTGCTTGACGAACTTCACATGCGGGTTGATGCGCGCCACCGCCTCGGCGGCGCTGTCGACCTTGGGGCGGCCTATGTCCTGGGTGCCGTGCAGCACCTGTCGTTGCAGATTGGAGAGCGAGACAATGTCGTTGTCGATCACGCCGATCGCGCCGACGCCCGCCGCCGCGAGATATTGTATGAACGGCGAGCCAAGCCCGCCCGCGCCGATGCTCAGCACGCGCGCGCCTTTAAGCTTCTGCTGCCCGGGCCCGCCGACGCCGTGCAGCACGATATGGCGCGCGTAGCGCTCGACTTCTTCGGGAGAAAGCGTCATGCGCTTTCTTTATCAGGCGCGCACGGCGCTGCAAATGCGGCGCTTCAGACGATGGCGGGCCTTTTGTAAAAGCGCGTCATCACGATTGTGGCGGCGCAGCCGACGGCGAAGGGGATCGCCGCGTACATATAGAGCGTGTCTATCGGCAGCTTTTGCGCCAGCAGGACGCCGCCGACGATCGGACCGATGATCGAGCCGAGGCGCCCGACGCCGAGGGCCGAGCCGGAGCCGCTGGAGCGCACGGATGTCGGATAGATCATGCCGGACACGGCGTTGATGGAGAATTGCACGCCCAGACAGCAGACGCCCGCCAGGAATTGCAGCGCGAACAGCAGGCCTATCGATTGCGTCGAGGCCGCGTAGCCGATGCCGGCGACGGTCGGCACGGCAAGCGCGAAGAAAACCACCACGGGCAGAATGCCGTGGCGCTCCATCAACCGGAAGTAGAACATCAGGAGCCCGGCCGCCACGCCGCCCATCTGCAACGCGACGAGCGCGAGATTGGCCGTCGTCTGGTCGATCCTCGCGGCTTGCAGCAAAACGGTCGGCGTCCAGCCCAGCAGGAAGAAATATCCCATCAAATTCGCGATGAAGAGCAACCACAACAGGGGCGTGACGACGGACAGATTGCCGGCAAACAACGCGCCAAAACTCCAGCCTTGCGCCTGACCCTCGTCCGCGACGACGAATTGCGCGTCGGCGCTCACGTCTTTGCCGACGTCCATCTTCGACAGGGCGGCGGCGACGGCCTCGCCGCCCTTGCCCTTGGTCACCAGAAATTTCACCGATTCCGGCAGCATCCAGACGCACAGGATTGAAACCAGCACCGGGAAGACGCCGCCAATGTGGAAGATGACCGGCCAGCCGTAGGCGGGAACCAGCGTTGCGCCAACCAGACCGGGCAACGCGCCGCCGAGGGCGACGCCCGTGAAGGCGAGGATGATAACGGCGGCTCGATAACGCGCCGGCGCGAGTTCCGAGATCAACGCCGTGACGTTCGGCAACAGGCCGCCGATGCCGAGGCCGGCGACGAAACGCAGCGCCATGACCTGTTGCGCGCTTGCGGCGAACACCGTAGCCCAGGTGACGACGCCAAACAGGAAGCACGAAGAGATGATGGCGGCCTTGCGGCCCCAACGGTCGCCGACCCAGCCAAACAACGGCGAGCCGAAGAGAATGCCCACGAGGCTCGCGGCGATCAATTGCCCGCCGACATTGGGGTCGGTTATGGCGAAGCTTCTGTACAAGCCGGGAATGGCGACGCCGATTGAACTGATGTCGAATCCATCGGCCAGCACGAGCAGAAACGTGATGAAGACGAGCCTCTTGATGAAGCCGCTCGTCTGACTTTCGTTGATCAGCGTGGATACGTCGACGGTTTGCGGCGCCATGTTGTCCCCCCTTTAATATTATTGTCGCGCGTTTTTCACGTCAAAACGGCTCGAAGTCCCGCAAAGCCGGAATCACCTTCTCGCCGAACAATTTTATCGACCGCATCATGTCCTCCTCCGGCAGATCCGAGAAATTGAACTCGCCGAGGAATGTGTTGAACAGGCCTTCGCTCGCGGCCTTGTGCAGTTTTTCGGCGACCGTCTTCGCCGAGCCCACGAACACGAGGTCGTTCTTGTAAATGTAGTCGGGATCGAAAATGTTGCGCATGATTTGCGCGGCGCCGGGCTCGCCGCGCGAATTGAGGAATTGCGCGAAGATTTCGAGACGCTGTTCGAACGTCTCGCCGGGCTCCGGCTCTTTCAGAAAGCCTTCGTAGGCGCGGCTGGCGCGAAACAGCGCCTTTTCAACCGCCGCGTCGTCGCTCTCGTCGACATAGATCGGCACGGAATAGGCGATCTTCGGCTTGCGCGTCCAGCCGGCCTTTTGCCAGTCGTCGATGAACTTGCGGTAGCGCGGCGCCGCCTGATGCCTCGGGAATACGATGAAATAACCGGTGTTGACGCCGTTTTTCGCGCAGAAGTCGAGGGTCTCCGGGTCGCGGCTCTGCATCCACATCTCCGGATGCGGCTTTTGCATGGGTTGCACGGAAATCATGGCGCTCCTGGTCTTGAGAACTTCGCCGTCGAAGGAGAACGGCTGCTTCTCGCCATAGGCGGCGCGCATGTAGGCCACAAACTCCTGCGTCGGCGATTTGCGCGCGGCGTGATCGACGCCGAAGGGAATGAAATAGGAGGGCGTGATGCCCGGCACGAGGCCAAGCTCCATGCGCCCGCCGAGCATCTGGTCGACGATGGCGATCTCCTCGACGAGGCGCAGCGGATGATACAGCGGCACGATATAGCCCATGGGGCCAATGCGCAGTTTTTTGGTGCGCGCGCCGGCCCCCACGCAGAACAGCGAGGGCGAGGACATGAGACTCTCGTCGGGGCGAAAATGATGCTCGACGCAGAAGGCGTAGTCGTAGTCGAGTTCGTCGCAGAGTTGCAGTTCGCGCCACAATTGCTCATAGCGCTGATGCGGCGTCAGCGGAGGCTTGTTCCAGACATGCGAGAAATGCGCGAATTTCATGTTGATGTACGTTCCGTGTGCGGTGGCCGGCGCGGACTATAGGCGGGGGATGATCAATGTGGGAAGGGGCGGCGGGCAAGAGCGGCGGGCAAGAGCGGCGGGCAGGTGGTTCAAATGCTCGCCGGGTCCCGCTGTGCCGCCCGGCAGGAACGCGTGGTTTGCCGCGCGGGTTCCAGCCTCGCCCCTCGGCAGACGCCCCTTGATTGCCCCGCCCCCTGCGATCCGCTAAGCCTCCGGCCTTCCGGAGGCCGCCTTGTCCCGCAACGCATTCATCGTCACGCTGGCGCTGTTCTTCCTGGCCGTTGGTTTGTTCAACAATTATCCAGGCCTCGACATCGCGGTCTCGCGTTTTTTCTTCGACTATTTCGGCGGCGCGTTCATGGGGGCCAGCACGGAGGCGAAGGCGGCGCGCAGCTTCTTTTACGGCTTGCCGTTGACGGTCTGCGTCGGTTTCGTCGTGGCGCGCTGGCTGGGGCCGGGCGGGCGCTTTCCCGCTGCCCTCGTTCCCTCAAGCCGCGCCATCATTTTCCTGACCCTGACCATGGCGATCGGTCCCGGCCTCGTCGTCAACCTTGTGTTCAAGGACAATTGGCATCGTCCGCGCCCCATCACGGTGAAGGAATTCGGCGGCCCGCTCGAATTCCGCCCGCCGTGGACGCGCGACGGCGCCTGCGAGAAGAACTGTTCCTTCGTTTCGGGCGAAACCTCTTCCGCGTTCTGGCTGGTCGCCCCGGCGAGCCTTGCTCCGGCGCCGTTCACTGTTCCCGCCGTCTCGGCGGCGCTGGGCGTCGGCGTCGCCACCAGCCTGTTGCGCATGGCCTTTGGCGGACATTTCCTGTCGGATGTTGTTTTCTCCGCCCTCATCACCCTGCTTCTGGTGCTGATCGCGCGCCTGATCCTCTACCCGGGGTTGCGCGAAGACCCGCCGCGACGATAGAAGCGGCGCAATTCCGACGGCGCATCGCCTTCATTCCGAGTGCTCGATATGGCGCAAAAAGACATCAAACGCGTGGTTCTCGCCTATTCCGGCGGCCTCGACACCTCGATCATCCTGAAATGGCTGCAGACCACCTATGGCTGCGAGGTCGTGACCTTCACCGCCGATCTCGGCCAGGGCGAGGAACTCGCGCCGGCCCGCGAGAAGGCGCTGCTCATGGGCATCAAGCCCGAGCATATCTTTATTGAAGACCTGCGCGAGGAATTCGTGCGCGACTACGTCTTCCCGATGTTCCGCGCCAACGCGCAATACGAGGGGCTGTATCTGCTTGGCACGTCCATCGCGCGCCCGTTGATCGCCGCGAAACAGATCGAGATCGCCCGCAAGGTTGGCGCCGACGCGGTGTCCCATGGCGCGACCGGCAAAGGCAACGATCAGGTGCGTTTCGAGCTTGGCTATTACGCGCTGGAGCCCGACATCAAGGTCATAGCGCCCTGGCGCGAGTGGGAATACAAGAGCCGCGAAGCGTTGATCGCGTTTGCCGAAGCGCACCAGATCCCCATCGCCAAAGACAAGCGCGGCGAGGCGCCTTTTTCGGTGGACGCGAACCTCCTGCACTCCTCGTCCGAGGGCAAGGTGCTTGAGGACCCGTGGGTGGAGCCGCCGGAATATGTGCATATGCGCACGATTTCCCCCGAGGACGCGCCCGACAAGGTCACTGAAATCTTCATCGATTTCGAGAAGGGCGATCCAACCGCGCTCGACGGCGTGAAAATGTCGCCGGCGACCTTGTTGACGAGACTCAATGAACTCGGCAGGGCCAATGGCATAGGCCGGCTCGATCTCGTCGAGAACCGTTTCGTCGGCATGAAATCGCGCGGCGTTTACGAGACGCCCGGCGGCGCGATCCTGCTGGAAGCCCATCGCGGCATTGAATCCATAACGCTGGATCGCGGCGCGGGCCATCTGAAGGACGAGCTGATGCCGAAATACGCCGAGCTCATCTACAACGGCTTCTGGTTCTCGCCGGAGCGCGAGATGTTGCAGGCGCTGATCGACCGCAGCCAGCAGCTTGTCACCGGCCGCGTGCGGCTGAAGCTCTACAAGGGCAACGTGCGCGTCGTCGGGCGCCAGTCGCCCTGTTCGCTCTATGATCAGGACCTCGTGACCTTCGAGGAAGGCGCCGTCGCCTATGATCACCGCGACGCGGCGGGCTTCATCAAGCTCAACGCGCTGCGGCTCAGGACGCTGGGCAAACGCGACAGGAAGATGCGCAAGAGCTGAGCGCGGGCGGCGCTGCGCCAATTGTGGCTCGGATGATTAGCTGACATACTCCGGGTGCGCCGGGACTCCCGGTTCGGAGGACGCATGCGGCGAAATCTTTTCGGATGGATCGCGGGCGGCATGGCCCTCGTCGCCCTCGGCGGTTTCGTCGGCTGGCTCTACGAGCGGCCGACGACGGTCAGGGTTGGCGTCGCCCGCGACTCCGCCGATCATCGCCTGATTGCGCAGATCGCCCAGGTCATTGCGCGCGAACGCGAGAAGGTTCGCTTCAAGGTCGTCGCCTTCGATCGCACCTCGTCCGCCGCCGCCGCGCTCGACGCCGACGATG
>JANYDZ010000741.1 GCA_025363375.1 Hyphomicrobiales bacterium | reverse complement strand
CCCGCCAATCCAACCACGGCCGCCGCGACGACCGCGGCGTTGGGCGTGTTGACGCCAACGCCATGCCTTCCCAACACCCCGGCGCCGTGGATCACGGGAACGCCGACTGTGGTGCTCGGCAACATCCCGTGTCTGGACAATACGCACACGCTCATGTGCATGTGGGGCGGGGTGATCACGATTGTCTATCCAGGTCAGGTCACGGAGATGATCCCTTAAAGTTCACGCGGGCGCTTTCGCCGTTGACGACGACAGGCGTCCCGGCGCGACAAACTTGCGGCGACAGGCGAGCTGACTTATGAGAATTGCGGGCGTCAAATCGACGAAATGGGGACCATGTCGCTTACGCTGACCATCGAAAATCACGCGAGCCTGCCCGATGGCGGGCCGTTGAGTTTTTCCGTGACGGGAAAGCGCGGCTTCGATTTTGGCCGCGATCAGTATCTCGACTGGAGCCTTCCCGATCCGACCCGCTACATCTCGGGCAAGCATTGCGAAGTGCGGTATCAGAATGGCGAGTATTTGCTTTACGACGTCTCGACCAATGGCACTTTCCTCAACGGCTCACAAAGCCGCATGCAGTCGCCTCATCGGCTGCGAACGGGGGATATGCTGACAATCGGCGACTATATCATCGCCGTCACGGTCGCCTCCGATGGCGGGGCCGACGCGGGGCCCGCTTTTCAGCCCGGCGGCGGGGCGCGGGAATTGTGGGGGGCGGATGGCGACATTGCGCCGCCGATCGATCCCAAATCGCTGCGCGCTCCGGGCGCGTCGCGGCCCGTTCACGCGGATTTTCTCGAACAATCGATGGGCAGCCCCGAGCTCTACGACATGCGCAGCCCGCGCCGGAGCGCCCCGACTGCGCTGCCGGAGTCCGCCGCGCCTGGCAATGATCCTGATTTCGACTGGGCGCCGCCGGCGCCAAGGCCGGCGCCCTACGTTGAGCCGCCGCCTGCGTCGCCGGCGCCGCGCCGGGCCGCCGCGCCGGTTTCTGATAGTCCCTGGGGGGACGACGCCCCGGCCATTGCCGCGCCGCCGGTCGCCAAACTACCGGAAGTCTCGGCCAATCCGTTTATCGCGGCGAAACCCGTTTCGGCTCCCGTCGCCCCGATGCTGGAACCGGTTGCCGAGCAACAGCCGGCCATGCCGGCGGCGGCGCCGACGCCCGCGCCGGCTTTCGCGCCCGCGGCCTCCCGTGTGGACGCGGACGCGTTTATTGCCCGCTTTGCGGCCGGCGCCGGCGTTCCCGCGGCGAATTTCGCAGGGCAGGACCCCCTTGCGGTGGCGCAGATGGCGGGCGAGATCGTGCGCGCCGTCGTCGTCGACATGATGCAATTGCTGGGCGCGCGCAACGAGGCCAGGCGGATGGCGCGCAGCTCGAACCAGACGGTCATTCAGGCGCTCGACAACAATCCGCTCAAGTTTTCGCCGACTCCGGAGGACGCTTTGCGCGTCATGCTCGGGCCGCAAACGAAATCTTATCTCGACGCGCGCCGGGCGCTTGCTCAAGGCTTCCGCGATCTGAAGACCCATCAGGTCAAGACCTATTCGGCCATGCAGGCGGCCATGCGCATGATCGCCGAGGAGCTCGATCCCGAAGCGCTCGAAAAGTCGCTGCCGGCGGCGGGAGGGCTGGCCGAAATGATCGGTTCAAGGAAAGCGCGGCTCTGGGAGGCCTATGCGGCGCGCTGGAAAGCGAAGACTGAACGTCACGACGATGGTCTTGTGGACGTATTCATGCTTTATTTCGCCGATTGCTATGATCGCGGCGCGGACGGCCAGAACTAATACGCGTTGAAACAACGCAAGATAGGAGCACCATGTCCTGGTACAGCAAGGTGGTGTGGAGGGAAGGCCTGTTTCTGCGGCCGCACCATCTCCAGCAAAGCGACCGTTATCTGGAGCGGCTCGTGGAGAGCCGCGCGCGCCATGTCACGCCCTATCCGTGGGGCTTTTCGCACCTTGAAATTGATTTCGATCTCGCCCAGCAGAGCAAGTTTTCGCTGCGGCGCGCCGTCGGGGTTCTGCCGGACGGCACGCCGTTCGATGTTCCCGGCGATTCGCCGTTGCCGCCGCCGATCGACGTCCCGGACAATGCGGGCGGCCAAACCGTCTGGCTTACAATGCCGGCGTCCGCGCCCAATACGCGCGAGGTCGATCACCGCGCCGCCGGCAGCGCCAGCCGCTTCAACGAAGGCGCCGAAACCGTCATCGATTCCACCTCCGAATTGCGCAGCGAGCAGGAAATCGATCTTGCCTATCCGCGCCTGGCCTATGATCTCAGGCGCACGCCGAAGCCAGGTTTCCTGAACCTTGGCGTCGCGCGGATTCTGGAGATACGCGACAAGCTGATTATCTTCGACGAGAAGTTCGCGCCGCCGCTTCTGGTGTGCTCGGCGCATCCCATCGTCAACGGCTGGCTCGACCGGGTGATTGGCTGGATCGACAATAAACTTGAAGAGCTCTCGCGCTACGCCGCCGATCCGACCGCGGGAGGGGGGCTGCAAAGCGTCGATTATTTCGTGTTGCAGTTGCTTAACCGGACGATCCCCGCGCTCAAGCATTACAGCTCTTCGGTCTATATCCATCCTGAACGGCTGTACGTCGCCTTGGTGTCGCTCGCGGGCGAACTCGCGACTTTCGCGACGCCGGAGCGTCGGGCGCGGCTCTATCCAGTCTACGATCACGACAAACTTGAAGACGTGTTCGAGCCCGTCGTGCGCGACTTGCAGGATTTTCTCAGCGCCCGGCTGGGCAGGCGCGCCATACGCCTCGAAATCATCGAGCGCGCGCAAAATGCTTTTGTTTCGCCGATTCGCGACCGCACGCTGTTCCGCACCGCCACTTTGGTTCTGGAAGTCGCGGCGCGCCGGCCGCTGACGGAGATTCAGAGCCAGTTCCCGCAATTGTTCAAGATCGGTCCCAACACCAAGATGAACGAAATCGTGCATGCGCATCTGCCCGGCGTGCCGCTTGTGCATTTGCCGACGCCGCCGCCGCAAATCCGCGCGATTACCGATCACGTGTATTTCTATCTTGACCGCAATTCGCCGCTGTGGGCGGAGTTCTCGACGGCGGCTTCGATCGGCATGCATTTTTCCGGTGAATGGCCCGAGCTCGAACTCGATCTGTGGGCTGTGCTCGAGGATCGCAGATGAACGACAAGGACAATCCTTTCGGCGTTGGCGGCGGCGGCGAGCGGACGGTCATCCGGCCCAATCCGGGCAATCGGCTGCCGCCGGCGCCTCCGGGCGCGGCCCCCCAGGGAGGTCGAGCCGCGCCGGTGGCCCCGCCGCCCGGCAGCCCTTATGCGCGGCCGGCGCCGCTGCCGCGCGCCGGCGGGCCCGCGGGTTCCGACGAATGGATCGCGAGCACATCGCGCGCGCCTGAGCCGCCCGGGGCCATGCAGCGCGCCGAGGACTTGCATTTCGAGGAACTGGCGGCCCAGCACGAAAATCCCGTCATGCGCGCGGCTGGCCCCTTGTTGCTTCTGCTGGGACGGCTTCGCGTCGCCATGGTGCGCGCGTCCTTCGCCAGCCTGATGGATCAGGTCGACGCGGCGATCAAATTCTTCGACAAGGAAATCCGCGCCGCGGGCGTGCCCGAGGACCAGGCGAAGACGGCCAATTACATCGTTTGCGCCACGGCGGACGACATCGTCCAGAACATTCCCACCGAAGACCGGCACGTGTGGACGCAGTACAGCATGCTGAGCCGCTTTCACAACGACCGCAACGGCGGCCTTGTTTTCTTCCAGCATCTCGACCGCCTGAAGAACGAACCCGCCCTCAATTACAACGTGCTGGAATTGCAGCACGCGTGTCTGGCGCTGGGCTTTCGCGGCGTGCACGGCACTTCGGGCGGCGGCGCCAGTCAGTTGCAGCAAATCCAGCGCAATCTTTACGAGACGCTGCGGCGCGTGCGTCCCAAGGTGACGCTCGATCTTTCGCCGCGCTGGCAGGGCCAGCCGCTCAGCGCGCTCGCCTCGCGTTTTCACGTGCCGATATGGGCGGTGGCCGGCGTCGCCGCGTTGGCGTTGTTCGGGTTGTTTCTGCTCCTGCGAACGATGCTCGGCGAGGCGAGCGAGCGCGTCGCCGCGGCGAATATAGGTCTGCATCCGCTCACCAAAATAGCGCTGCAGCGCCGGCAGCCCGCCCCCGCGCCGCCGCCGCCGCCGGTGACGACCCAATTGCAACGCGTGCGTTCCTCGCTTGAGCCCGGCGTGCCGGGGTGCGCGATGACCGCGGATTACGCGGGAAAATGGATCGCCGTGCGAATTTGCAGCGGCATCATGTTTGAGCCGGGACAGGCGGCCGTCCTGCCGCAGTTCCGTCCGGTCGCCGAGCGCATCGCGCAAATGATCGAGAAGGAACCGGGACCGGTGACGATCATCGGCCATACCGATAATCAACCGCTGGCGCCGACAAACCGGTTCAAAAACAATCAGCAATTGTCGGTCGAGCGCGCGCGCGCCGCCGCGGCCATCGTGGCGCCGGCGCTGTCGCAGGCGAACCGCATACAAACCGAAGGGCGCGGGCCCGACGACCCCGTCGCCGACAACAAGACGGTGGAAGGGCGCGCCAGGAACCGGCGCGTCGAATTCCTTGTGACGCGCATCGACTGAGATCGAACGAGGACCGATATCGATGTTCAAGAAGAACAGACTTGGCAACGATCTAATGATGATCGTCCTGTACGGCGTGGGGCTCAGCTCCATCGCTTCGATGGTTTGGCTTGCCGGTCCCCATGTTGTGATTGGCGGTTGGCATCCACTCGAAAATTACGTCATTCAGAATGTCGTCGTCGCGATACTCGTGGCCGCGTTTGCGGGAATGAGCGGGTTCAAGCTGTGGACACGTAAAAAGAACGCCAAGGCGCTGGAAGACGGCCTTGACGGCGAAGCCAAGAACGAAAACGACTCGGAGGAAATCGGCCTTCGCATGAAGGACGCCCTGGCGACGCTCAAGGAAACGAGCGGCGGCAAGGCTGATTACCTCTACAACCTGCCCTGGTATGTGATTATCGGGCCGCCGGGGTCGGGCAAAACCACGGCGCTGGTCAACTCCGGCCTGAAGTTTCCATTGTCGGGGAAGGATGGGCCTTCCAAAGTTCTCGGGTCCGGCGGCACGCGCTACTGCGACTGGTGGTTCACCGAGGACGCCGTGCTGATCGACACCGCCGGTCGTTATACGACGCAGGATTCGGACGCCGGCGCCGACAAGCAGAGCTGGCTGGCGTTTCTCGATCTGTTGAAGAAGAATCGTCCGCAGCAACCCATCAACGGCGTGCTTGTCGCGATCAGCCTTGAGGATGTCCTGAAGCTGTCGCCGGACGAACTTGCCGCGCATTCAAAGGCGATTCGCGCGCGCCTGCTCGAACTTCACAGCCAACTGAAGATCGAGTTCCCGGTCTACGCTCTTTTCACAAAGGGCGATCTGGTCGCGGGTTTCACGGAATATTTCGGAAATCTCGGCGAACAGGGGCGCCGCGCCGTATGGGGCTCCACATTTCAGACGAACGACAAGAAAAAGAATCTCGTCGGAGATGTTCCCGATGAATTCGACGCGCTCATCAACCGGCTCAATCAGGAAATGCCGGACCGCCTTCAGGAGGAGCCGGCGCCGGCGACGCGGGCGGCGCTGTATGGATTTCCGGCGCAGATGGCGGCGCTCAAACGCCCGCTTTACGATTTTCTCAATTCCATCTTCGAACCCACGCGCTATCACGCCAGCGCGACATTGCGCGGGTTCTATTTCACCTCCGGCACGCAGCAGGGCACGCCCATAGATCAACTCATCAACGCGTTGGTGAAAAACTTTGGAGCGCAGGAAGTCGCCGGCAACGCCTATTCCGGTCTCGGCAAGAGCTATTTTCTCACCGATCTCATCCAGAAAGTGATCATCGGCGAGGCGGCGTGGGTGTCCACCGATCCACGCGCGGTGCGTCGGGCCCGTATCATCAAGGCGGCGGCCTATTCCGCTCTTTTCGCTGTTTCCGCCGCGATAACAGGCGCGTGGTGGGTCAGTTACTCGCGCAATGCCGCGCAGATTGGCCTCGTTGACAGCGTTGGCAAGGAATATACGGGAACCGCCAGCAATTTGCCGCTTGAGAATATTGTGGCGGATCGCGATTACAGCAGAGTGCTGCCGATGCTGCAAAAACTGCGGCTGATGCCAAACGGGTTCGAGGATAGAGGCAAGCCCGCGCCCATGTCCGCCTCTTTCGGTCTGAACCAGTTCGAGCGGCTCGAATCCTCCTCTGTCACAACCTACCGGCTTGCGCTGGAGCGCTTGTTCCGGCCGCGGTTGCTGTATCGTCTCGAGGAGGTTCTGGACGCGAGGCGCAACGACACGAGTTATGTATATGAGGCGCTGAAGGTCTATTTGATGCTCGGCGGTCAGCGGCAACCGGTCGAACGCGAACTTATACTTGCGTGGCAACGGCAGGATTGGGAAATTCTGCATCCAGGTCCTGCCCAGTCTGAAGGCCGCAAGGCGCTGGAAGAGCACCTGTCGGCGATGCTCGATCTTGAGGGCGACCGTCAGCCGCTCGTCGACATCAGCAAAACCGTCGTTGAAGACAGCCAGAGGACGCTGGCGCGTCTGAGCGTTTCGCAACGCGCTTATGAATTGCTTAAATCGGAGGCGCGTTCGCAAACGCGGGCGCTGAATACGCCTGACTGGCTCGCGACGCGCGGCGGCGGTCCCGACATGGACCGGGTGTTCGAGGCCTCCGGCGGCGCATTGCTCGAAACCGTGCGTATTCCGGGGTTTTTCACCTATGCGGGATTTCAACGCGCGTTCATGGAGCGACTTCCGGGCATCGCCGAGCGGATCGAAAAAGAAAAGTGGGTGCTCGGCGATCTGGCGCAGCAGAGCACTGTATCGGAGCAATACCGCACCCTGCCAAACGATCTGCTGGACCTCTACACCAGGGAATACATCGCCACGTGGCGCGCCGCGCTGGCCAAACTTCAAGTCAAGCGATTGACGGCGGACAAACCGCGCTACCTCGCGTTGACCGCCGCCTCCGCCGCCAATTCACCCTTCAAGGCTTTGTTTGAATCGATCCGCGACGAAACGGCTTTGACCAAAGAACGGCCCGGCTTCAAACGCGAAGGCGCTCCGCCGGTTGCGGGCGGGACCGCGCCAGTTCCCGCTCCCGC
>JANYDZ010000687.1 GCA_025363375.1 Hyphomicrobiales bacterium | reverse complement strand
CGATCCGCGCGTCGTCGGCAAGATGGCCGCGCACATTGTCCTGCCGTGGATTCACCGGGCGTTTTCGCTGATGAAGCGATGGAGCCTCGGCACCTATCACAGGCTGCGCCGCTAGCACATCGACACCTACCTCAACGAATTCGTGTTTCGCTACAATCGTCGATTTTACCGGCACGTCAATCCGCGGAAACGCGTGGCGAGATCCTACGCGCCGCCGCTACCACATATAGACGAACCTGAGTCAACGGGATAAGCCTCGGATGGAATTGCCTTTTGTGTTTGGTTGGGCGTTCTTGTGGATTTGTTTAATTAATATTTTTAATAATAGTGTTTTCTTTCCAGTCGACAGCGCCATTGCCGACCGATTTTAACCCGCGTTCATATTTCACGCGACCTGCGTTGCATGCGTCTGCGGCATTAACGGAACGTTACCTTTTTGGGCGTAAATTGACCTCATGTGTGCCAGTATCGCGTTCCCCCGGTCGTTTCCTTCCCTATGTGTGGCGGCCCTTTGCGGGCTGTTCCTCGCCGGCTGCGGCGGCGGCGGGCAGCAAGCGAACATTGACTACAGCGCCTTCAGCGCCGACCAGACCTCGCGCATACCGCCGATCCGACCTTCGAAAAGCGCGTTCACGACAACGCAGCCGCATCATTTTCCCATTCATGGCGTTGATGTGTCCAAATATCAGGGCGACATCGATTGGGAAATGGCGCGCGCGGGCGGCACGAAGTTCGCCTATATCAAGGCGACGGAGGGCGCCGATCACGTCGATTCAAAATTCCAGCAGAACTGGGAAGGCGCGAAAGCCGCCGGCGTGGCGCGCGGCGCCTATCATTTCGTATTCTGGTGCCGCACGCCCGCGCAGGAAATGGCCAATTTCAAGCGCGTCGTGCCCGTCGAGCGCGACGCGCTGCCGCCGGTGCTCGACGTCGAGGCGACTCCGACATCGCAATCGTGCAAACGCCATCTTGAACGCGGCGCCGCTCTGCGCGAAATGCGCGCGATGCTGCAGGAGATGGAGCGCCATTACGGCAAGAAGCCGGTGATCTACTCGACCGTGGATTTTTACGAGGCCATCCTCAGCAACAATGAATTGTCGGAATATCCGATCTGGGTGCGCTCGACGAAACATTCGCCGCATGTGCGCTACGGCGACCGCAAATGGTCGTTCTGGCAATATCAGTCGGACGGCAAGGTGCCGGGCATTCGCGGCAATGTGGACCGCAACGCTTTTGCCGGTTCGCCGCAACAATTCCTGGCTTTCGCCGGGGGCGCGGCCGGCGCAAGCCAGCAGATGGCCTATCAGGTGGGTTCGCCGGCGCGGTTGCCGCAACTCGCGCCGCCGGGATTGAAGGCCATTCCCGGCGCGGTCGCGCCGCCCACGATGGCCGGCCTGAGCGCGCCCGCCTATACGCGTACGCAATCCGCCCCGACACCCGCCAACAAGGCGCTGGCGGGGAGGGCGCCGGTGAACGACGACGACGATTGAGGGCCGCTGGCGGCCTCCGCTCGCCGATCAGAACCAGCGCCGGACTTTCGCTTTAAACGCTTGGTATTCCGCGCCGAATTTTTCTTCGAGGTAGCGCTCCTCGCGCTCGATCGCGAGTTTTGTCACGGCGATGACGGCGAGGGGCAGCGCGATGAGGAACCACCAGGAATTGGCGAGCAGGCCAAGGCTGGCGAGCGCGAGGCTCATGCCGAGATACATGGGGTTGCGCGTGTAGCCGAAGATTCCGGTTGCGACGATCGAAGTGGTCGGGCGCGTCGGCAGCGTCGCGGTTCGCGCGCGAAAAAAGCGCCATTCGGCGGCGAGCGCGATGGCGCCGCCGGCAATGAAAAGCGCCGCGCCAAAGGCGAGGCTCGCGGCGCGCCAGGCGCCGCTTTCAACGACGCGCAGCGGCTCCAGCCAACGCAGCAGAAAGCCAATCGCCAAGGCGGAAAGATAGATCGCCGGCGGCCAGGGGAAATTGCTGGAGGCGTCGCGCGTGGCCGTCATGTCGATCCTTTTGGCGCGGAGCGCGCGCGTCATGTTAGGATGATCGCGGCGCAGTGCAACAGACGCGGAGCCCGCGATGATTTCCAATTCCACGCCCTCGTTCAATTTCGATCTTGGCGAGACCGCCGATATGATCCGCGATTCCTCGCGCGCTTTCGCGCAAAACGAAATCGCGCCGCGCGCGGATGAAATAGACAAGACCAACACATTTCCGCGCGATTTGTGGCCGCGGATGGGCGCGCTCGGGCTGCACGGCATCACGGTCGAGGAGGAATATGGCGGCTCCGGCCTCGGCTATCTCGAACATTGCGTCGCGATGGAGGAAGTGAGCCGCGCGTCTGCCTCCGTGGGGTTGAGCTATGGCGCGCACAGCAATTTGTGCGTCAATCAATTGCGCCGCAACGGCAACGAGGCGCAGAAGCGGAAATATCTGCCAAAACTGATTTCAGGCGAGCATGTCGGCGCGCTCGCCATGTCGGAGCCCGGCGCGGGATCGGACGTCGTGTCGATGAAAACGCGCGCGGAAAAGCGCGGCGACCGCTACGTGCTCAACGGCAACAAGATGTGGATCACCAACGGTCCCGTGGCGGAAACGCTGATTGTTTACGCCAAGACCGATCCCGCCGCCGGCGCGCGCGGCATTTCGGCGTTTATCATCGAGAAGGGGATGAAGGGTTTTTCCACCGCGCAAAAACTCGACAAGCTGGGCATGCGCGGCTCCGATACGTGCGAACTCGTTTTTCAGGATTGCGAGGTGCCCGGGGAGAACGTGCTGGGATCGGCGGGGGGCGGCGTCAACGTGCTGATGTCCGGTCTCGACTACGAGCGCGCGGTATTGGCGGCGGGGCCGCTGGGCATCATGCAGGCCTGCATGGATTTGGTGATGCCCTATGTGCACGAGCGCAAGCAGTTCGGGCAGGCCATCGGCGAGTTTCAGTTGGTGCAGGGCAAAATCGCCGACATGTATGTGGGGATGAACGCCTGCAAGGCTTATGTCTACGCCGTGGCGAAGGCCTGCGATCGCGGCCAAACCACGCGCGAGGACGCGGCGGGCGCGATCCTGTACGCCGCCGAGAAGGCGACGAAACTGGCGCTCGACGCTGTGCAGCTTTTGGGCGGCAACGGCTACATCAACGATTACCCGGCGGGACGGCTGCTGCGCGACGCGAAATTGTATGAGATTGGCGCAGGGACGAGCGAAATCAGGCGAATGTTGATCGGGCGGGAGCTTTTTGGGAAGACGGGGTAGGTTTTGACAGAATCAGGCTTGCCCACCTGAAGGGAGAGCGCGGGGGCGATCTTGCGAGGTCGCTGATAACCACCGGCCAGATATGTTCAATCAATTTCTCCGAAGTCGTTGCGAAACTGATCGACAATGGCGACAGCGTCGAAATCGCTATGGCGACCGTGTCCAGTCTTCCCGTCACGGTCGTTCCAGCCGACCGGCATTTGGCGCTCGATGCCGGCGCTTTGCGCGCCGGCACCCGCCACCTCGGCCTGTCCCTCGGCGACCGCTTCTGCCTTGCGCTGGGCCGGCGCGCGGGCTTGCCGGTCTACACAGCCGACAGGGCATGGCTGGCCTTGGCGGGAAGCATGGACATAAGGTTGATCCGGTAGGGATCGCACCTGCCAGATGAGGCTCCGATGAACGTTTCCATCCTCGACGATTACCACGACACCTTGCGCGCGCTGCCGTGTTTCGCCAAACTCGCCGGGCACGACGTCAGCGTGTGGAACGATCATGTTCAGGACATCGATACGCTCGCGCAGCGGCTGAAAGACGCCGAATGTCTCGTTCTCATCCGCGAGCGCACGCAAATCCGCGCGGCGCTGCTGGAACGGCTGCCGAAACTGCGGCTGATCTCCCAGCGCAGTGTTTATCCGCATATCGATATCGACGCCTGCACGCGGCTCGGGATCATCGTGTCGTCGAGCCAGCATCCGGGCGTGCCGTCCTTCGCGACGTCCGAACTGACATGGGCGCTGATCCTTGCGGCCGCGCGACGCATTCCCCAGCAGGTCGCCGACCTCAAGCGCGGGCAATGGCAGAGCGCCATCGGCGACACATTGCGCGGGAAAACCCTTGGTATTTTCGGTTACGGGCGCATCGGCGCGGCGGTCGCGGGCTATGGCCGCGCCTTCGGCATGAACGTGCTCGTGTGGGCGCGCGAGGCCACGCGGGCGAAAGCGCGCGCGGAGGGTTACGCGACGGCGGCGAGCAAGGCGGACTTCTTCGCGGCTTGCGACGTCATCACGTTGCACATGCGGTTGGTTCCCGCGACGCGGTTCATCGTCGAGGCCGGCGATCTCGCGCGCATGAAGCCGACCGCGCTGCTGGTCAACACCAGCCGCGCGCCGCTGATCGAACCCGACGCGCTGGTGAACGCCTTGCGCGCGGGGCGCCCCGGCATGGCGGCGGTGGATGTCTATGAGCATGAGCCGATGCTGGACGCGGCGCATCCGCTGCTTGCAATGCCGAATGTCATATGCACGCCGCACATCGGTTATGTTACCCGCGAAGAATACGAGACGCAGTTTGCGGACATTTTCGACCAGATCAACGATTACGTCGCCGGTGCGCCGAGCCATGTCGTCAATCCCGATGTGATGGGCGACGCGCGGCGGGCGTGATTGTAAAACAAGTGTTGTCGCGACAGAAGGACCTTCATGCAAACCGACAAACTCGACCGCGTCGACACGCTCGCCAAGATCGGAGCCTCGCTGATCGGGGTGCAGATCGAGGCGGCGCGGGTCTCGCCCGCCGATATCGCCGACGACGCGTGGTTGTTCGGCTATTGCTTTGGACTGTTCGACGCCATGGCGCAGATGGCGGGGCTGGATCAATTTTCCGAAGGCGTCGCCATGATGGGCGCGGGGTTTGGCGGAATCGTCAACAATGTCGAGGCGGGGGCGGGGCTGTTTCACAAGGCGCTCCAGATGCAGGACGACGCGGCCTTTGGCGCGGGCGCGGACATTGGCGGCGCCGATCTAGGCGCCTGGGCGGCGGACGCGAACGCCATGCCGACTGGAATCGCGCGCCGCGGTCGGCGGGATGACGGCGGGCGTTCGCTCGCCTAAACTGCGGGCGTCAGGGAGATCAACATGCTGAAAGTCTGGGGCCGGCTGAATTCGCTCAACGTGCAGAAGGCGATGTTCTGCATTCTGGAAACCGGCGTTCCCTTCGAGCGCGCCAACGCGGGCATGGAGCATGGCGTGGTGCAGACGGACGAATACAAGGCGATGAATCCGAACTCCGTGGTGCCGACCATTGTCGACGAAGGCTTTACGCTGTGGGAATCCAACGTCATCGTGCGTTATATCGCGGCGAAACATTCGACCGGCGTGCTTTGGCCCGTCGATCCGCGGGAACGCGCCGACAGCGACCGCTGGATGGACTGGCAGCAGACCACCTTCAATCCGCCGTTGACCGCGGTTTTCTGGCAGAAGGTGCGCAACGGCGCCAAACACGCCGACGAAATGGCGCAGGCCGTGGCGCGGCTCGACAAGGCGCTCGCCATTCTGGAAGCCACCCTCGCGCGGCGCGAATGGATGGGCGGCAAGGCCTTCAACATGGCCGATTGCGTGATCGCGCCTGGCGTGCACCGCTATCTCAATCTGCCCGGCGAACGCCCGTCGTGGCCGCACATCGAGCGCTATTACAAGCAGCTGATGCAACGGCCCGCGGCGCGGCAATTGCTGATTCTGCCGCTGACGTGAGAATTTCGCCATGACCGCAGTTCCCATCCTCGAGGCCAACGGCGCTCACATGCCGGCGCTCGGGCTCGGCACCTCGCGCATGCGCGGCGCCGATTGCGCAAAGGCGGTCGAAACCGCGTTTGCCGTCGGCTTCCGCCACTTGGACACGGCGGTCATGTATGGCAACGAGGTGGAGGTTGGAGAAGGCTGGCGCGCGTCAGGCGTGGCGCGCGCGGACGCGTTTGTCACGACAAAAGTGCTGCCGAACGACATCGGCGAGGGCGATCTACAGCGCTCGGCGAGCGGCAGCTTGCAGCGGTTGAAGCTCGATTATGTGGATATGCTGCTGATTCATTGGCCAAATACGGCCATTCCGCTGGCGCAATCGATCAAGGCGCTTTGCGAAGTGAAATCGCGCGGAATGACGAAAAACATAGGCGTCGCCAATTTCACCATGCGGATGTTGAGGGAAGCCGTCCGCCTCGCGGGCGAGCATGGCGCAAAGATCGCCTGCAATCAGTGCGAATATCATCCGCGCTTCGATCAGACGCCGCTGCTGAATGTCTGCCGCGAGAACGGCGTTGCGTTTGTGTCCTATTATCCGTTGGCGCAGGGCCGGTATTTTGACGATGCGACGTTGACCGCCATCGCTGAAGCGCATGGCCGCAGCGTGACGCAGGTCATGTTGCGTTGGCATATGCAACAGCCGGGCGTCGCGGCGATACCAAAATCGGCGAGCCGCGCGCATTTGCGCGACAACATTTCAATCTTCGATTTCACGCTGAGCGAGCCTGAAATGAAGGCGATATCCGCGCTGGCGCGCCCCGGCAGCCGCATGGTGAGCCCGGGCTTCGCGCCCCGGTGGGATGACCAGGGAGCCGGTTATTAAGGGGGTTGCAAGGGTTCGCGGGCGATAAGCGGGCGCGTGAACCGGGTGATCCATGTTCTACACGATTTCCAAGCTTTTCTGGCTTGTCGCGGCGCCGTCGAATTTGATCGCGCTGTTGACCGTCGCGGGGGCTTTGCTGTGCGTTACGAAGTGGGCGCGCCGGGGCAGGGAGCTGCTCTTTGCAGCGGCGGCGCTTTATCTCCTGTGCGCCCCGGGGCCCTTGGGAATTCTGTTGACGCTCGCGCTGGAAAACCGCTTTCAGCGGGTTCACGCGGACATAGCGCCGCCCGACGGCGTGATCGTACTGGGCGGCGCCATGGATGATTCCATGGTCGAGGCGCGCGGCGCCCTTGTGCTCGGTCCCGCGGGTTCGCGCATGACCGAAGCTGTCGCGCTGTCCCGGCGCTTTCCCGAGGCGAAGATGGTTTTTACTGGCGGCAGCGCCGATCTTCTGGGCAACGGGCGCGGGATTACCGAGGCGGAGGCCGCGCGGCGTCTGTTTGAGGCACTGGGCGTGCCGCCGGGGCGTTTTGTCTACGAAGACCGCTCGCGCAACACTTGGGAGAACGCGGTTTTCACGCGCGATATCGTGCAACCCAAACCAGGCGAGCGTTGGCTGCTGGTGACTTCGGCGATCCACATGCCGCGCTCCATGGGAATTTTCCGGCAAGCGGGATTCGATGTTGTCGCATGGCCGGCGCATTATTTCACCAACGGCCACGTGGGCCAGGCGTTCGCGCTGAACCGCCAGGCAAGCGACGGCCTGATCCTTGTCGACGCGGCGGCGCGCGAGTGGATCGGGCTTGTGGTCTATTGGGCGACGGGAAAATCCGCGGCGCTGTTCCCGGCGCCCTGACCGCGGTCAATCGCTGCTGGGAAGGCCCAGCCGATAGACGCCGCGAAAATCGTCGGGATCGGCGGGCTTGCCCTTGCGATAAACGACGAGCCGCCCCTTGCGGGCAAGACCGACCGCGGCGGTGCGCACGTGGGCGAGCCAGTGACGCCAGGCCAGATCATCCTCGCCGCGCGCTTGCGCATAGGCTTTGGCGGCGGCGGTGGGATCGATGCTCCTGCCGGATCCCGCGTCGGCGCACAGTTGCAGGATCACTTCCTCAAGTTGTTTGCGCGGCGGTTGCTTTTTCAGCCTGGGCGATTCTTCAGTCATGGGCTGGGCATGGGGGCGCCGGGCGCAAAGGTCAAGGCTTCTTCCAGTCGCCGAAATCGGCGGTGAGGGCGGCCAGCGCATCCGACGAAAATTGCCGCACCCACATGACGTAGACAATGGCGGCGGTCGTCGCCACGAACGTCCACGGGCCCAGAAACCAGCCGAGCCAGGCGATGGCGAAGAAAAAAGCGCGCTGACCCCGGGTGAAATGCGCGCCGGCGACGATGTTCATCCGCGCCGCCCTCAACGCCGTTTTTTCACGCGCGGCGTCGTCGGGCGCTCTGGCGGGGGGCGTCGCGCCCATGAGAATCGCGGCGTAGTTGAACAGGCGGTAGGACCAGGCGAATTTGAAGAAGGCGTAGCCGAGGATGGCGAGCAGGCCAACCACCTTGAACTCGAAAAGCGCGCGGTCGGGCAACAGGCCGTAGCCGATCTCGCTGAAGATTTTCAGGACGTCGTCGGTTGAACGCAGCAGCGTGGCGACGCCGCCGATGGCGATCAGCGAAGTCGAGGCGAAGAACGCCGTGCCGTTTTGCAGGGAGGCCATGATGGAGGCGTCGACGATGCGGTTGTCGCGCCCGGCCATTTCCAGCATCCAGAGGCGGCGGAAATCGTCCATGCGGCGATTGAGGCGAGGCTGGCCGCTCCAGCCGCGCGCCAGGGCGACATGGTAGCAGGCCCAGGCCACGACGAAGAAGGCGAAAGCCGCGAAATCAGGGATTGAAAAGCCCGCCATGGGTGGATCTCAACTTTCATGCTTGCCAATCAGCGCGAAGCGACGAACATTGCGAATCGAAGCTGGAGTTGAACATGCCCCCAATGCTCGTCATAGCCAACAAGGCCTATTCGTCTTGGTCGCTCAGGGCGTGGCTTTTGCTGGCGCATTTTGGCGTCGCTTTCGAGGAAAAGGTGATACCGCTGCGTCAGCCGGACACGCGGAAAAAAATACTGAAATATTCGCCGACGGGAAAGCTGCCCGCGTTGATCGACGGCGACGCGAAGGTTTTTGAATCGCTGGCCATCGTCGAATACATCGCCGAAAAATATCCGAAGAAAGCAATCTGGCCGAAGGACAAGGCGGCGCGGGCCCACGCGCGTTCGATCGCGGCGGAAATGCACGCCGGGTTTGCCGCGCTGCGCGCGCATTGCCCGACGAGTTTCATTCGCGCCGTGAAAAAGCGCGCCTTGACACCCGAAGTCGAGGCGGACGTGGCGCGCATCGAGGCGCTGTGGGCTTCGACGCGAAGGAAGTTTGGCAAGGGCGGGCCGTTCCTGTTTGGCGAATTCTGCGCCGCGGACGCGATGTTTGCGCCCGTCGCCAACCGCTTTCACGTTTACGACGCGCCGATTTCCAGGGCCTCGCGCGCCTATATCGACGCGCTGATGGATTTGCCGGCCTATCAGGCGTGGTTGAAGGACGGAGCGGCGGAAAAGTGGCGGATCGCGGCCTATGACGACATCTGATCCGGGGAGGGGAAACGGCGACAGGCCCGCGCGCGTGCGCCGCGTGAAAATCGGCGATCGCGAGGTGCTGACCCACGGCGTCGAGCGGCGTCTGTGGGGCGACCTCTATCATTATTGCATGATCGCGCCGTGGTGGGCGTTCTTCCTCGGATTCGCCGCGACGTTTCTTTCGATCAACACTCTGTTTGCGTTTTTCTACTGGCTTGGCGACGCGCCGGTCGCCAACGCCAAGCCCGGGTTTGAGGACCTGTTCTATTTTTCCATCGAGACGCTGGCGACGGTCGGTTATGGCGACATGCATCCGCAAACGCGCTACGGGCACATGGTCGCGACATTTGAAATCTTCACGGGCATGTCGATCATCGCCGTGATGACCGGCATTGTGTTTTCCCGCTTCGCAAGACCTCGCGCGCGGGTGATCTTCGCCAACGCGCCGATCATCGGCTCCTACGACGGGCAGCCCACGCTTATGCTGCGCATGGCGAATCATCGCTACAACATGATCGCGGGGGCGACCGCGAAATTGTGGGTGACGCGCGTCGAGGAGACGCGGGAAGGCCGGCCCATGCGGCGGGTGCGCGAGCTGAAGCTGGAGCGGGCCGAAAATCCAATGTTCGCCTTGAGCTGGACGATTTTCCATGTTTTGGACGCCGCAAGTCCGCTTTCAGGGCTCGACGCCGAAGCGCTGGCGCGAAGCGAGGCAAGCCTGGTTGTGACGTTCAACGGCATCGATGAATCCTCCGGCCAGTCGCTGAACGCGCGGCGCGGCTACACGCACGACGATCTGCGATGGGGACATCAATATGTCGATATTCTCAATGTCAGCGACGATGGCCGCACGCACATCGATTATACGAAGTTCCACGACAGCCGGCCGGAGGCGTCTTGAAGCTCGCCGCCTACAACACGTTCTGCGCGTCGCTCCCGCACGCGACCCATGTGGAGCAATGGGGAGGCTCGCAGGTCTGGAAAATTGGCGGGAAGGTTTTCGCCATAGGAAGCGTCGAGAACGGCGCGCTCGCGGTGTCGTTCAAGTGTTCGGCGATGAGTTTCGACATGTTGAAAGGCGCGGCGGGCATGCGGCCCGCGCCCTATCTGGCGTCGCGGGGCATGTTGTGGATGCAGCGCTTCAACGGCGAAAGCATGGATGACGCCGCCTTCAAGAAATATCTACGCGAGAGCTATCGACTGGCGTCGCTCAATCTCACCAGGAAGGCGCAGCGTGAACTGGGGTTGAACGGCGCCTGAGGTTGGGACACGCGGATCATGGACAGTCGGCGCGCCCGCGTCTAAAATTCGCGCTGAATTTTGAGGATATGCCATGAAAATTGCAGTGGTGGCGCAAGGCGCCATGGGCGCGGGCACCGGCGCGGCCTTGACGGAGGGCGGCGCGGAGGTTGTCACGGCGCTGGCCGGTCGCAGCGCGGCCAGCGCAAGACGCGCGCAAGCGGCGAACATGAAAGCGGCAACCGACGCGGAACTCGTCGACGCCGACATGATCCTCTCCATCGTGCCGCCCGGCGACGCGCTGGCGTTTGCGTTGCGCATGGCGCCGTTTCTCAAGGCGGCCACGAAGAAGCCGCTGTTTGTCGACTGCAACGCGGTGAGCCCGGCGAGCGTGACAAAAATTGAAGCCGTGATTGTCGCGACAGGGGCCGAGTTTGTGGACGCCGGCATTATCGGCGGGCCGCCGCGGAAGGGCGTCGCCGGGCCCTCGTTCTATGCGTCCGGCGGGGCGGCCAAAAAATTCGCCGCGCTCATATCGCATGGCCTCGACGTGCGCGTGCTCGATGCGCCGGCAGGCGCCGCCTCGGGCCTCAAAATGTCCTATGGCGGCATCACCAAGGGCTGCACCGCTATCGGTTCGGCGATGTTTTTGGCCGCGTCGCGTTCGGGCGCGGCGGAAGGTTTGCGCAATGAACTTGCCGATAGTCAGTCCGCTTTGACGCCGTGGTTCGAGCGTCAGGTGCCCGGCATGTATCAGAAAGCCTATCGCTGGGTGGCGGAGATGCGGGAGATCGCGGAATTCGCGGGGGAAGACGCCGCGACAGCGGCGCTTTACGAAGCTATCGCGCAATTCTACCAGCGGCTGGCGGAGGATGAGGCCGGACCGAAGCTGGAGATCGGCGCGCTGCGGAAATTTCTGGCGCGCAAGCCCGAGCCCGTCGGCGGCAAGCGGAAGGTGGGCTACAAAGAGATGATGGCCAAGGCCAATGCCGCCGTGACGACGTTGACGCCGCAAGAGGCGATCGGCCTTGGCGGACGCGGGGATGTCGTCTTCATCGATATTCGCGATCCCCGCGAGCTTGAGCGAGATGGCAGGATGCCGGGCGCGGTGCATTGTCCGCGCGGCATGCTGGAATTCTGGATCGATCCGGAAAGCCCCTACGCCAGGCCGCTGTTTCAGGAGGACAGGAAGTTCGTGTTTTTCTGCGCGGGAGGCTGGCGCTCGGCGCTGGCTGCGGAGGTGGCGCAGCGCATGGGGCTTGCGAGCGTTGCCCATGTCGGCGAGGGTTTTACCGGCTGGAAGGCGGCTGGCGGGGCGGTCGAGGAATCCGGCCAGCCAAGAGTGCGGGCGGTTTAGGCGACTCGTGATAGGTTGCGCGAGACCCTCGTGCTTCGAGGCGGCGCAGCCGCCGTCTCGAAGGAGGAGAGCGGCGGGACAGATCATTTGGCCATCCTCACATCGACAATCGACATCGCGTCGCCCGAAGCCGCCGTCAACCGCGCCGCGTGGGCAACGCTCATCGACGAATTGCGCGCGCGGCGCGAGGCCGCCGCGCTTGGCGGCAACGAGAAGACGCGCGAGCGGCATATTGCCCGCGGCAAGATGTTGCCGCGCGCGCGCGTGCTCGGCCTCATTGATCCGGGGTCGCCGTTTCTGGAAATGTCGCCGCTTGCGGCCTTTGGCATGTATGAGGGCGATATTCACGCGGCGGGACTGATCACCGGCATTGGCCGCGTCGAGGGCCGCGAGGTCATGATCGTGGCCAACGATTCCACCATCAAGGGCGGCACCTATTATCCGTTGACGGTGAAAAAACATCTGCGCGCCCAGGAGATCGCCGCGCAGAACCATTTGCCCTGCGTCTATCTCGTGGATTCCGGCGGCGCCAATCTGCCGCATCAGACGGAGGTGTTTCCCGACCGCGATCATTTCGGACGCATCTTTTTCAATCAGGCGAACATGTCCGCGCAAAAAATCGCGCAGATCGCCGTTGTGATGGGCTCCTGCACCGCGGGCGGCGCCTATGTGCCGGCGATGTCCGACGAAGCGATGATCGTGAAAGGACAGGGCACCATTTTTCTGGCCGGGCCGCCGCTGGTAAAGGCGGCGACGGGCGAAATTGTCACCGCCGAGGAACTGGGCGGGGCGGACGTGCATACGCGCGTCTCCGGCGTCGCCGATCATCTGGCGCTCGACGACGCGCACGCCCTCGCACTGGCGCGGCGCGCGGTGCGCAATCTGGGGCGACACGAAAAGGCGCGGCCCGCCTTGCGGGAGCCGCGCGCGCCGCGGTTCGACGCGGGCGATTTTGAAGCGCTCGTGCCGACGGATTTGAAGCGTCAGTACGACGTTCGCGAAATCATCGCGCGGCTGGTCGATGATTCCGATTTCGACGAGTTCAAGGCGCGCTACGGGACGACGCTGGTGACGGGCTTCGCGCATCTCCAGGGCATGCCCGTGGGGATCATCGCCAACAATGGCATCCTGTTTTCGCAGAGCGCGCTGAAGGGCGCGCATTTTATCGAGTTGTGCTGTCAGCGCGGGATACCGCTGTTGTTCCTGCAAAATATTTCCGGGTTCATGGTGGGGCGCGAATACGAGACGGGCGGCATCGCGAAGGATGGCGCGAAGCTGGTGACGGCGGTCGCCTGCGCGCGCGTGCCGAAGATCACGCTGATAGTCGGCGGCTCCTTCGGCGCCGGCAATTATGGCATGTGCGGGCGCGCCTATGAGCCGCGTTTCGTGTTCACGTGGCCCAACGCGCGCATCTCCGTCATGGGGGGCGAACTGGCGGCGAGCGTGCTGGCCACCGTGAAGCGCGACGGAGAGGGCAAGGACTGGAGCGCGCAAGAGGAGGAGGCGTTCAAGGCGCCGATCCGCGCGAAATACGAGCAGGAGGGCTCGCCCTATTACGCGACGGCGCGGTTGTGGGACGACGGGATCATTCTGCCGTCCGAGACGCGGCGGGTGCTGGCGCTGGCGTTCGCGGCGTGCCTGAACGCGCCGGCGCTGGAGACGCGGTTCGGGGTGTTCAGGATGTGAGGGGGGAATGGCTATTTTCGAAGCGGCAAAGTCGATTGCATTTTTGGCGCGACTGATTTTCTGAAAAGGCTCAAAAATCACGCCGCCCGGGGCCGGATCTTCTTCAGCACAGCGCCCATCTTTCGCCGCTGCTCCATCAATTCGTAATCGCTTTGCAGTCCGAGAAAGAAACCCTCGGACATGCCGAAGTAGCGCGCCAGTCGCAGGTCCGTGTCGGCGGTGACGGCCCGCTTACCGAGCACGATTTCGTTGATTCGGCGGGGCGCGACGCCAATGGCTCTGGCGAGCGCGGATTGACTCAACTCCATAGGAGTCAAAAATTCTTCGTCGAGGATTTCGCCGGGATGGGGATTGGGCAGGAGTTCAGCGGTGGTAATCGACGATTTCGACATGGTCGGGTCCTCCTTCGGTCCAGATAAAGCAAATGCGCCACTGGTCGTTGACGCGGATCGAGTGCTGTCCGGCGCGGTTGCCCGTCAATAGTTCGAGTCTGTTGCCGGGGGGTGCGCGCATGTCCTCTATTCGCCTGGCGTTGTTGAGTAGACGAAGCTTGCGCAGCGCGGCGGCCTGAATGGAATATGGCAAACGGCGGCCGGTTTCGCCGAGCCAGATTCTTTGTGTTTCGGCATCGCGAAATCCGACGATCCTAACGCCCTTATACCGTATAACAGTATACGGTACAAGTCGGGATTGCCGCCACGATCTGCGAGCGCTACCACTTTGTCCCGGAGCGCTCCATGTCCCGACCCCGTCTCTTCCTCAACTGCGGCCCGAACGGCGTCGGCGATAAAATCGTGCCGCTCTATTTTGCCGCGGCAGGTCCCGAACTGTGCCTTGCGCGCCTTGCGCGGCGCGTGCCAGAGGGCGGTCATTATGTGTCGGAAGCGGATGTCGCGAAGGCGCCGGTAAAAGTCGTGGCGCAGGGCAAGGCGCGCTGCATTCGCATGCGCGCGGGCATTGGCCAATCGCCGTCTCCGCCGCGACATTGGCTCGACGATCTGCCGGCTTGCGCGGAATGAGCGAAACGATCGTGGCTTCTCCTTCAGACATCGCTCGGGAACACCGCGCCTTCCGCGTGAGCATCTACGCCATCGCAGGGGGCATCCTGGCCTTTGCGACGGCGCAGATTTTCTATGCGCGGGGCGTTGGCAACCGCCAGTTGTTCATCGACGGCGTCGATTGGGTTTACGACGTGCTGCTTTACGGCCTGGCCGCCGCCGTGTTCGGACGCGGCGAGAAGGCGGAGCGGATTTCGGCGCTGCTGATCGCGGGCATCATGGTCTGCGCGGCGCTCAACATAACATATGAGTTGCGCGAAAAAATTATCGATCCGCAGCCGGTTGATCCGCTCATTCTCGGCTTTTCCTCCGTCAGCGCCGTTGTGATCGCGCTGCTGGTTGTCGGCGCGCTGTGGCGGTTTCGCCGTTCCGTCAACGCCTTGATCATGGCGACGTGGCTGTCGTCGCGCAACGATGTGATCAAGACAATATTCAATTCCGCGTTTGGCGTTCTGGAGGAGCTCTGGCAACAGCGCTGGCTGGAGTATTCTCTGGATGTTTTCGCCATCTTTCTGTGTTTTCAGGCGGCATGGCGGATTGTTTGGGAGGCGCGGCGCAATGCCCGCGCGGAAGTTGGCGCGCCGCCGCAAAGCAACTAACATCCGCCCATGCTGAAATCGGTCCTCATCGCCAATCGCGGCGAGATCGCCTGCCGTGTCATTCGCACCGCGCGGCGCATGGGCATGCGCACAATCGCGGTTTTCTCGCAAGCCGATCGCGGCGCCTTGCATACACGCGAAGCTGACGAGGCCATTTTCATTGGTCCGGCGGCGACGCGTGAAAGCTACCTCAAGGGGGAGATCCTCATAGCCGCCGCGCGCGGCGCGGGCGCCGACTGCGTGCATCCCGGTTATGGGTTTCTCTCGGAGAATGCCGGGTTTGCTGAGGCTTGCGCGGACGCGGGGCTTATCTTCGTTGGCCCGTCGCCCGCCGCCATCAGGGCCATGGGCCTGAAGGATGGCGCGAAGACGTTGATGGAGAAGGCGGGGGTTCCGGTCGTGCCGGGCTATCACGGCGC
>JANYDZ010000677.1 GCA_025363375.1 Hyphomicrobiales bacterium | reverse complement strand
CTTCAATCGAAATCTGGCTCGACCGCCTCGCCGCGCTCAAGGTGCGTTATCTGTTCTTTGTGCCGCATGACAAGTCAGCTGTCAGTCTGGAAACAGAAGGACCCGGGAAACTCATTCTGCCCGCCATCGCGGCGAGCGGCTATCAGATCATAGCCGAGGAGCCGAAATACCGATTTTCGCCAGGGCTCAGGAAAGGCGCGCTCTATCCCTTCGTTCAGTATTATTTGTTTGAACTGCGTCAGTGACTTTGGCGTGTCGGGGCTTCATTCCAACTGCCGGCTCGCCAATGCAAGCCATTCGCGCGCTCGCTCAAGAGCGGCGGTCGCCGCTCACCCGGGACCCTCGGCCATACAACCGCCTTTTGACCGTGGGTCGGCAGATCGAGGCAACCGCAATATAAAACAAACTAACCCACATTCACCCGCCGTCCCCGGTTGATGAACCAGAACGGCGCCCCCGACAACAGCACGTCGAGCGCGGCGCGGGACTGAAACCCGCCATTCACGGACAGGCGCGGCAGCGCCATTGAATGCGCGGCGTGTTGGGGAAAAATCATCCCCTTGCGCGTCGTCACCGCTGACGCAAACCCCAATTCACGGGCGAGCGCGAATTCGCGTGGTCCGGCGGAAGCGGGATCGCCAACGGGATAGGCCAGATGCCGGGCGGGCCGGCAGGTTCGCACCTCAATCCGCGCCCGACTATCGGCGAGTTCAGCGCGCGCCGTCTCAAGCGGATGTTTGGCCAGCATGGGATGTGTCAGGGTATGCACGCCAATCGTGCAAAGAGGCTCATGTGCGAAGGCGCCGATTTCGTCCCAGTCCATGCAAAGATTCTCGACCAGCGCGCGGCGGTCGATCTTCGCGTTCTCTGTGAGCTCGGCGACAGACGTCAGGAGCGTCGCTTCAGGTCCATTACGAAGTTTCCAATATATTTTATTGAAAGATATTGTTTTTTCTGAATTTGACATGGCGCGAAGGTTGACTGTTTCAGCACCCGTATTGAATTCAATCCGTCGCATTGCGCGGATCGCCGCCTCAAGTTCAACCCACCACAGGCGCGCGGTTCGCTCGGCAAATCCCGTGGTGACATAGAGGACAAAGGGCGCCTCGCGACGGCGTAGAACGGGTAAAGCGTGGACGAGATTGTCGCGATAACCGTCGTCGAAGCTCAGCACGACGAAGGGCTTTTCACCGCCGCCCTGTGCCAGCCGCTCCAGCGCAGTGTCGATGGCGACAATTTCGAACCCGCGCGCCCGCAGGATCATGATGGTTTCGTCGAGAAACTCCGGAGTGATTTCCAGCCCCCGATTGGGGGCGAACCCGTCGCCGGCCCAGGGCCTGACGTGATGAAACATCAGGATTGCGCCAATTCCGCGCGTCAGCGGCGCCACAATCGCCGGAAGACCGCTCGCGCCGAGCATCCAAAGCCCCGCGCCGATCGCCCGCCGCCGCCAGTCTGAAGCCGACATGTTCATGGGCGGTCACTCTTTTTAGACGTCATCGATTCCGGCGAAACGTCGCGTTGACCTTTTGCCATTAAATTACAGCCTAGCGGCAAATCGCAAATAATTCGTCGAAGGCATTCATGGACGTCGAAACACAAGCGCCGCCCCCGCCTGTGCGGGAAATACGCAGCGATCCCCAGACCGATCCGGGCGCGCGACGCGTGAGTTCGGGACGTAAACTTGGCCGCGTCGACGTCCATGAGGATATTCACGCCGCCTGGGACGCCTGGGCCGAACTTGAAGACGACTGTCCCGGAACGATCTATCAGTCGCGACGTTTTCTGGTCCCGTGGATGGCGACATTTGGCATTTTTGAACGAATGACGCCGATGATTGTCGTCGCTCACAATTCCAGCGGCGCGCCCGTCGCCCTGTTGCCGTTCGGCATTTACCGGCGCGGGCCCGTCTCCATTGCCGGCTTTCTCGGCGGCGTCGATTCCAACGCCAATATAGGGCTTTACCGGCCCGGATTTACATTCAGCCCGGCGGATCTTGAATCTCTTTTGCGCGCGGCGGCTGCAAAAGCGCGGCTGAAGCCCGATCTGTTTCTCCTGATCAACCAACCTCAAAACTTCGCCGGCGCGAAAAATCCGCTCGACATCTTTCCGCATCAATCCAGCGCAAGCCAGAGCCACTGCGCTGAACTCACGTCCAGTCCGCGTGATCTGCTCGCCGCGCGTATGTCAAAGGAAAGCGCGAAAAAGCTGCGCAGAAAGCATAAGCGTCTCTCTGAAGCCGGCTCCCTGCGCTACTTCACAGCCCGGACGCCGCTGGAAATCGCCCAGGTGCTCGACGTTTTCTACCAGCTGAAGCTGGCGCGCTTTCACCAGAAGGGCATTCGCAGCAATTTCGACATGCCTGAATCCCGCTCCTTTCTGGAACGCGCCTGCTGTACGACCAATGCGGAAACCGCCGCCATTGAATTGCATGCGCTTGCCCTCGGCGAGCGCATGATCGCGATTTATGGAAGCGGCGCCCATGGCGATCACCTGCATTTGTTGTTCAACGCCTTTGACATGTCGGAGGATGTCGCGCGCTACACGCCCGGCGACGTGCTGCTGATGGAGATGCTTGAAAGGAAATGCAGCGAAGGCGCCCGCAGCTTCGATCTGGGAATCGGCGAGGCCCGTTACAAAGAAATGTGGTGCGATAGAACCGAACCCATGTTCGATTCAATACTTGCGCTGAGCCCGTTGGGCCACGCTTACCGCATCGTTGAATCCACACGCCGGCACGCAAAGCGCTGGATCAAGCAGAGCCGATGGGCGTGGCCTGTGGCTCAACGATTGATGCGCCGCCCGTAAGCTTGCGATCCACGCAACAAACCCGGATGGATCCACATGCGTTCAGGCCGCGCTTTTGCGGCCATGCAAAGCGGTCGCCTGCATCCCCGCGTCGAACGCCAGCACTTCGCCAATACCGGCGCGCCGCAACTCCGCGCAAGCTTCCGCGCATGCGCGTTCGCTGGTGGTTGCGCCGCAAACCAGGACCGCTGTTTCCATGTGGGGCGCCGCGAGGTAGGCGCCTGCGCCGGCTTGAACCGGGGGGGCAAGCACAATGAGATAATCGTATGTCCTGGCGAGCGCCTCCATGACCACGTCGAGCCCTTCGGGAAGCGCGGGGCCGCCACGGCCAACGGGCAGCAGATGAAGCCGCGAGCCGCGGTCGCGGTGGATGGCGTCTTCAAAGCCGGCGTGGCCTGCCAGCAGATCGCCCAGGCCGGGAGGTCCCATGGCGTCGCCAGCTTCGTATCCAACGAGTTCAAGCAGGACCACCCGCTTGTCCGCGCAAAGGACGCGGCCAAGCGCCACGGCAACTTCAGCCGCCGCGACGTCCGAATCCACGCCAACAACCAGCAGACGGCGCGCCGATCCCGACTGCCCGCTTCCGGCGATGGCGCCGGCGATCCCGACCAGCGAACTGATCGCCGGAATTTGAATTGTCCGCCGCCGCCCGGCGACTTCAGGGCTTGCCGGCGTTTCAATACGCCGACCAATCGAATCGCTGCCTTGCATCGGCGCCGCAGCTTGCTCTGCGACCGGGCTGTCAACAAACTCTTCGACCGCGTGTTGGCCCGCATTTGCATCAACCGAGCCATCCACCCTTGCCCTCGCTACAGACTCAATGCCTGGTTCAACCCGCTCATTGAGACTCTCCTGTCGACGCGCATAAGCGCGCCCGCTCAGCAATTCGCCGGCAAGGATGGTTCCCGCCGACAAGATAAAGCCAGCGAGCGTTGCGAAAAGAACGATCGGCGCCTTCTTCGGAAAACTCGGCAATTGCGGAGAAACAGCGCGCGAGATGATGCGCGCGTCGCTGGGCGTTGAATCCGCGGCCTGGCGGGCGAGCGCTTCCTGATATTTGGCCGTTGCGGCTTCAAGTTGTTCCTTGAGCAACCGCGCCTCGCGGTCGAGTTCGCGCGCGCGGACCTCCTCGGTGCTCGCGCCGCCAACCGTCTTTTTCTGCTGATCGAGCGCGGCCAGGAGATTTTCAAAGCGCGACCCCGCGATGCGCGAATCGTTTTCAAGAGTGCGCGCCGCCTTGTCCGCGGCGGTGCGGATGCCGCTTTCGAGCTCAACGAGTTGCGCGTTGAGTTCCTTGACGCGGGGATGGCCCGGCAACAACGTGCGTCCTTCCGACGCGATCTGACCACGAAGGTTGGCGCGCTGCTCGGAAAGCCTGCGAATCAGCTCGTTGTTGGCGACATCGGGTACTTCGCCGATGCGGCCCTGTTTGAGCATGTCCCGGATCATGCGGGATTTGGCCTGGGCGTCCGCCTGGGTGGCGCGGGCCAGCGCCAGTTGCGCGTTGATGTCGGCGAGTTGCTGATTGTTCATGGTCAGATTGTTCGCGCCCAAAAGCAATCCGTTGGCGGCGCGATATTCCTCGGCTTTTCGCTCGGCGTCCGCGACCTTGCCCCGCAATTCCGTCGTCAGCGCCGCGAGCGAGCCGGCGGCGACCCGCGCTGTGTTGCGTTTGGCGCTCGCCTGCACGCCCACGTAGAGTTCGGCGATCGTATTGGCGGCCTTGGCGGCGAGCTCGGGATCGCGCGACGAAAACTCAATCTGAAGGACGCGCGACTTGACGACCGGAAAAACGAACAGCCGCTCGAAATAGGTCTCGAAAATGCGGTCTTCCGGCGCCAATTTCGACGTATCTTTTTGCATGCCCAGCATGGACAGCACCGGAGCCAGCAATCCCAGATCGCCGGCGGCCGGATCGAATTCCGGATTGCCTTTCAGACCCAGCGCCCGGATCGCCTCTCGCGCGAGATCCCGCGAAGTCACCAATTGCACCTGACTGGCGACCGCCTCTGCGTCGGGCGCAATCTGACCGGGTTCGGCGCCCGATTTTTCCGGGCGCGTAAAATAGCTTTCCTGGTTCTCGACGAGCGCCTTGGCCTCGGCCGTGTACTTCGGCTTGACGAGCGTTACGAACGCTACGGACCCGAGAAATCCAAGCAGCGTCGCGCCGGCAATCCATTTCCTGCCCCGCCATAGCGCCTGGCCCACGCTGGCGATTTCGATCTCGCCGTCGCCTTGCCCGAACCCGCCGGCAGCGCCATGTGACGCGTCACTCATGCAAAACCCCTGAACTAATGGCCGCACTTAATCGCATTATGGTTGAGGCCCGGTTAATTTCATGACCAACAACGTTGGGAAGTCCGGATCAGAGATTATTAACCATACGCGCCTATAAAAGAGCGCGTGCGAACTCCTTTCGGGATGATCGCGTTAGCGTGTGGGTCTGATCATGCGGCGTAGAGATTTTGTTGCCGGCCTCATCGCAACCGCTTTGGCGAGCGCGCCTCTGGGCGGCTGCGCGCAGGGGCCGCGCTACGAGGCGCGCGCTTTCGAGGACGATCCAAACCAGCCCTATACGCTGGCGAGCGGCGACCGGTTGCGCGTGATCGTTTTTGGACAGGACGCGCTGACCAATTCCTACGCCGTCGATGGGGGCGGCCGCATTTCCATGCCCTTGATTGGACTTGTCGAAGCCCAGGGGCGCACGACCCATGATCTCGAACGGCAGATCGAAGCCAAACTGCGCGTTGGATTTTTGCGCGAGCCGCGCGTCGCCGTCGAGGTCGAGGCCTATCGTCCCTTCTTCGTTCTGGGCGAGGTGACGACGGCGGGGCAATATCCATTCATCAACGGCATGAACGTCCAGAACGCCGTGGCTGTCGCCGGCGGCTTCTCGCCGCGGGCGACAAAATCGGGCGCAAGCCTGACGCGCGTCGTTGACGGCGCGGCG
>JANYDZ010000651.1 GCA_025363375.1 Hyphomicrobiales bacterium | reverse complement strand
CTGGCGGCTTCAGGCCGGCAGTTGAAGCGCGGTGGGTCAAAACAGCGGGCGCGGCGCTGTTCGGATCAGCCACGAATGTGCTCCCCGCTTTCAATTCCCGAACTGTTCGCGCAAAATTCGCTCGTCGAGGGAATGTCCGGGGTCGTGCAGCAGCACGAGGCCTGTGGCCTGATCGAGTTCAATTTCGACGCGCGCCACGTTTTTCGTCTCGAAATGGTCGGCGACCGCATTTACCGGGCGTTTGTCCGGCTCCAGGATATCGATTGCGACCCTGGCGGTTTCCGGCAGCAAGGCCCCGCGCCAATGACGTGGGCGGAAAGCGGAAATGGGGGTCAGCGCCACAAGTGGCGCGCCCAGCGGCACAATGGGCCCGTTGACGGAGAAATTATAGGCGGTGGAGCCAGCGGGGGTCGCCACCAGCACGCCATCGGCGACGAGTTCGCGCATGCGCTCGGTTCCGTCGATGGAAATGCGCATTTTGGCGGCCTGAAAGGACTGGCGCAGCAGCGACACCTCGTTGATCGCGCGCGCGGTCACCGTCTCGCCCGCCGTGGTAAGCGCCCGCATGACCAGCGGATGCACGATCGAGGTTTGCGCCGCCGCCAGCCGTTCGCGCAGGGCATTCTCCTGATATTCGTTCATGAGGAACCCGACAGAACCACGGTTCATGCCGTAAATCGGTTTTCCCGAGCCCATGAACTGGTGCAGTGTCTGCAACATCAGACCGTCGCCGCCCAACGCCACAATGACATCCGCGCCCTCGGGCTTTACATTGCCGTAGCGCACGGCGAGCGCCGTGAAGGCCTGCTCGGCTTCGGACGTGCCCGAGGACAGAAAGGCTATCCGGTCATAGCGGCGAGGCGACGCGCTTTCGCGGGACATGGCTTTCCTGACATAGGTCGGGCGAACGAGGGCTCGCCGATGCAATCCGTGAATAACCTGATCGGCGCGCGCGGGAAAGAGCGCGATCCCGCCTCCGCGATTTAGCCGTCAAGATTGACCCCGCCGCGCGATGCCTTATCTTGCGGCGACATCACCCCACCCGCCGCAGGAATTCCGCGCCATGAACGTTCGCGTCGATGAAGAACAGCTCTCCCAGATGAAATTCGCCGTCGGCCAGCCGGTCGTGCGCAACGAGGACGCGAAGCTGTTGCAAGGGCAGGGTTCCTACACGGACGACGTCGTTCTCCCCGGCATGGTTTTCATGGCGATGGTGCGCTCGAGCCACGCCCATGGGGTGATCAAGGGGCTCGACGCCGCGGCCGCGCGAAAAATGCCGGGCGTGCTGGCTGTTTATACGGGCGCGGAGCTTAACAAGGCCGGCTACGGCCCGTTTCCCTATCGCGCGACTTTGAACGGGCGCGACGGCAAGCCGATGCTGAAGCCCGACCGTTTCGCGTTGACGACGGACCGCGTGCGATTTGTCGGCGATCCCATCGCCTGCGTAGTCGCCGCGAGCGCCGCGCAGGCTCAGGACGCCGCCGAAGCTGTCGTCGTCGATATCGAGCCTCTGCCCGCCGTTGTCGAGGCGCGCGACGCCGTCAAGCCCGGCGCGCCGCAGGTGCTGCCCGACGCGCCCGGCAATATTGCTCTGGATTATCATTTCGGCGACAGCGCGAAGGTCGCGGAAGCCTTTAAATCCGCCGCGCATGTGACGCGCCTCAACATCATCGACAGCCGCATTGTCGTCAACGCCATGGAGACGCGCGGCTGCGTCGCCGCGTACGACGCCGCGCAGGGAAAATACACGCTCTATTCCGGCACCCAGGGCGTCGTCGGTTCGCAGGCGAACGCCGCCGAAATGATGAAGGTCGCCAAGGACAAGATGCGCTTTGTCGCCGCCAACGTGGGCGGCTCCTTCGGCATGAAAGGCTCGATGTTCCCCGAATATGTCTGCGCGATGCACGCGGCGAAGGAACTCGGCAAGCCCGTGAAATGGATCGACAAGCGTTCTGAATCTTTTGTCAGCGATCATCACGGTCGCGACATGGAATTCATGTGCGAACTGGCGCTCGACAAGGACGGCGGGTTTCTGGCCGTGCGCTGCAACGGGTTTGGCAATCTCGGCGCCTATATGACGCAGATAGGGCCGCTGTTCTCGACGTTCAACATCGTCAAGCACGTCAACAGCGTCTACATCACGCCGCTGATCGAGGTGAACACGCTTTGCGTGTTCACCAATACGGTGCCGGTGACGGCCTATCGCGGCGCGGGGCGTCCCGAAGGCAACTATTTCATGGAGCGGCTCGTCGACAACGCGGCGCGTGAAATGGGCATCGATCCCGTTGCGATCAGGGCGCGCAATCACATTCGCCCGAGCGAAATCCCGGCGAAGGTGCCGTCGGGATCGGTCTATGATTCCGGCGATTTTCCAGCCATTCTCGACAAGGCCCTGGCTTTGTCGGACTGGCATGGTTTTGCGGCGCGCAAGATCGACAGCGCGAAGCGCGGCAGGCTGCGCGGCCGCGGCATCGGCCAGTTTCTGGAAGTCACCGCGCCCGTGATGGGCGAACTCGGCGACATCAGGTTTGAAGGCGACGGAACCGTGACGCTGCTGACGGGCTCGCACGATCATGGACAGGGCCACTGGACGACGTTCGCGCAAGTGCTTTCGAGCGAACTTGGCGTGCCCTTCGACCTGATCAGAATCAAGCAAACCGATTCCGACGAACTACGCAACGGTTCGGGCACGGGCGGGTCAAAATCGCTGATGTGTTCGGGCACTGCGATCGTCGAGGCCAGCGCCAAGGCGATCGACAAGGGCAAGACGATCGCCTCGTACATGCTGGAGGCCGGAATCGCCGATATCGCCTTTGACAAAGGACATTTCTCGGTTGTCGGCACCGACCGCTCGGTCTCCATCATGGAGATCGCGCAAAAGCTGCGCGCCGGCGCGAAACTGCCGGAGGGCGCGCCTGATACGCTCGATGTCGAGCATGTCTCCAGCGCCAGGCCGGCGACGTTTCCCAACGGCTGCCACGTCTGCGAAGTCGAGATCGATCAGGAAACCGGCGTCACTGAAATTGTGAAATATTCCATGGTCGGCGATTTCGGCGTGGTGGTGAATCCGCTCATCGTCAAGGGCCAGGTCTACGGCGGCGTGGTGCAGGGCATTGGTCAATGTCTGGTTGAACGCACGGTCTATGGCGAGGATGGCCAGCTGGCGTCGGGCTCGTTCATGGACTACGCGATGCCGCGCGCGGCCGACGCGCCCATGTTCGCCTATGACGCGCTGGCGACGCGGGCGACGACGAATCCGTTGGGCGTGAAGGGCTGCGGAGAAGCCGGTTGCGCGGGATCGCTCACTTCGATCATGAACGCGGTCGTCGATGCCCTGGCGCCGCTTGGCGTGAACCATATCGACATGCCCGCGACGCCCGCGCGGGTGTGGGAGGCGATCCAGGGCGCCGCGCCCGTTAACGCGGCCAGGTTTGAACGTTTCGGCGGCTCATTTGTTATTTGACTCATACGAGCCGCCGCGGTGGTCAATCGGGCGCTGTTTGCGTCGGAGCGAGCCTTGATCTGCCATCGTCGCGGGAGCGCATCCGCGAACGATGGCTTCGAACGTTTTCCCGCAACGCGGCGTTTCCTCCGAAACCCGCCCTTCAGGAGTGCTTCAAATGTCCTTCACGCTTTCAGATCTCCCCTACGCCTATGACGCCCTGCAGCCCTACATGTCGAAGGAAACGCTGGAGTTCCACCACGACAAGCATCACATGGCCTACGTCACCAACGGCAATAACCTGATCAATGGCACGGAATTCGAAGGCAAGTCGCTGGAAGAGGTCGTAAAGGGCTCTTTCGGCAAGAACGCCGGGCTCTTCAACAACGCGGCGCAGCATTACAATCACGAACACTTCTGGAAGTGGATGAAGCCGAATGGCGGCGGCAAGGTACCCGGCAAGCTCGAAAAGGCCATCGCCGACGCCTTCGGCAGCCATGACGCTTTCAAGAAGGAATTTATCCAGGCGGGCGTGACGCAGTTCGGTTCGGGCTGGTGCTGGCTGACGGTGCAGAACCGCAAGCTCGCGGTGACCAAGACGGCGAATGGCGAAAACCCGCTTGTGCACGGCGGCGTACCGGTTCTTGGCTGCGACGTGTGGGAACATTCCTACTACATCGACTACCGAAACCGCCGTCCAGACTACATCACGGCTTTCATCGACCATCTCGTCGACTGGGATCACGTCGCCGAGATGTACGACGGCGCGACGAATTAACGATCGCTTATTTCCATGATTCAAATGCCTCGCGGCGGGCGGTCCGGCCGCGAGGCCATCCGAAAAAGCCACCGGCTACTGCGCCGCCTGTTGCCTGCCGTCCTGCAGCAGGACTGCGCCCGGCAAATCCGGGAACGAGACTTTGTCGGGAACCAACTTCGCGCATGGATGGTTTCGCGTCGTCGAGACACGAGTCCTGCGAGGAGCGCACGATGAATGACCGAATTCGAGCCCTGAATGATAAAATTGCTGCATTGCAGGCACGGATCGCGGCCGGGGAGAAGGCGTCGCCCGTCGGCTCCACAACCTCCGGGCCGCTCCCGGGCTGGCAGAACGCAAGGCTGAAACGGCTGTCGAAATCGGTCGCAGAAGTCCATCCGGGCGTTGGCGAGGCGGTCATCAACGAAATCGATCATGATATAGAACTGTTCATGAAGTCGCTCGAAAGTTCGGACGCCGCTCCGCCACGCCAAAGCTGAAGGCCAGGTGTTCTCTGTTTTCGCATCGCGAGCGCCCTTGACGCGCCCGCGCCGGGCACCCATCTGTGTCGCGGTTGGTTGCTCCGGCCAGTCCGGGCCCTCTGGCCGCCGAGGCGTCGGCGGCGATGTCGGACTTCCCTTGCCCTTGCGTTGACGCTGCGCGATCGCACCGGAGGCCCTGATGGCCCTGATGGAATGGCTGACAAGTCCCGCGGTCTGGGCGGCGCTGCTGACTCTGACTGCGCTGGAAATCGTTTTGGGGATCGACAATCTCATTTTCATTACGGTGACCGCCGACAAGCTTCCCAAACCCCAGCAGCCGCTGGCGCGGCACGTTGGCCTTTCCGCAGCGTTGTTCCTGCGTCTGGCGCTGCTCGGCTCGGTTGCCTGGATCGTCTCGCTCAAGGCCCAGCTGTTCTCCTTTGGCGGCTTCAGTTTCTCCTGGCGCGATCTCATCCTGATCGGCGGCGGCGGCTTCCTGATTTACAAGGGCACGCAGGAAATCCACGAACAGATCGAGGGCGACGGCGCCGAAAGCGGCGATCGGCCGCGTGTCGCCGCGACATTCGCGCGAGTCATCGTCTCGATCATGGCGTTCGACATGGTGTTCTCGCTCGACAGCGTCATCACAGCCGTCGGCATGTCCGACGATTTCGCTGTGATGGCGGCGGCGGTGATCATCGCCGTGCTGATCATGCTGTTCGCAGCGGGGCCGGTGGCGCGTTTCGTCAACGCGCATCCGACCGTGAAGATGCTGGCGGTGGCGTTTCTGCTGTTGATCGGCATGGTGCTCGTCGCCGATGGCTTCGGCTATCATGTGCCCAAGGGGTTCATCTACGCGGCGATCGGGTTCAGCGTATTCGTGGAGGGGCTGAACATGCTGGCGCGGCGAGGCCGGGCAGGGTGAAACGTCGTCTGGCGTCCCCCCGCGCCCCATGCCAATATCCTTCCTGGAATCCACGCTCCCGGGAGAACGCCATGGCCAAAATCGATCTCAACGTCGATGGCAAAGCCCATTCCATCGACGCCGATGCGGACATGCCGTTGCTTTACGCCCTGCGCGACGATCTCGGTTTGAAGAATCCGCGCTTTGGTTGCGGCCTCGCGCAATGCGGCGCCTGCACGGTGCTGGTCGACGGCGTGCCGACGCGTTCTTGCGTGACGCCGCTCGACAGCCTCGCGGGCCGCAAGGTGACAACGCTCGCCGGCATCCAGAAAGACGGCAAGCCGCACAAGGTGCAGCAGGCCTTTATCGACGAGCAGGTGCCGCAATGCGGCTAT
>JANYDZ010000596.1 GCA_025363375.1 Hyphomicrobiales bacterium | reverse complement strand
CGGGCCCGTTGATCGGTCCAGATTGCCTTGATGCCGGGAATTTCAGACGCACTTAGAGCTTTCGGATCGCCTTCAATGTCCGCTATGCCTGTCTGTGGGTTCCAAATCGGCTGAATATTGGGTTCGGTCATGCTTGTGGAGCCTATTTGATCATTTCAATAATATTATTGTTCAAATCACTTGCCGACGCCAGCATTTTTCGGGACATGTGGATTTTCAGATGTAGTGGTTTTTGAGCCGGAACGTAATTCTCGTTGGAGGAGCACGACCGGTTCGTTTGGCCTGGACCATGCAGTCGCAGCCATTGATAAAAGCTATAGAAAAACCGGCGCCGAAGCGCCGGTTCATCAAGCGGGTCGGATTTGGACTTCGCTCAGATCCGATCGGGATACGGCAGAATAAAATTGTCCCGGTTCGGCATTTTCACCAACGGCAAATTCTTCGAATCCATCACGTCGTTTTCGCCGATGAGCTTGTTCTTCGAGAGGATGAAGGCGGTGAGCGCGTAGACCTCGTCGTCCTTCAAGGACAGCGGGGAGGTGCCCGGCATGGCCCGACGGATGAAGTCGAAGACGGTCGTCGCGTAGGCGTAGTAATTCGCGATCATTTTCGGCGTCTCGATGCCGTTCGTCAGCGGCGGCCCGCCCACGAGCGGCGTCGCGCCGGGTATGGCGTTGCCCTCGAGATTGACGCCGTGGCAGACGGCGCATTTTTCCGTATAGATTTTGGCTCCCGTCGCCGCATTGCCGCTGCCGGGCGGCAGGTTGGTTCCGTCGGGCAGGATCGAGATGTCCCACGGTTTGATGTCGGCCTCGGTGAGCGGTTTGCCGAGGCCGGGCGTCTGGGCGAAAGCCGCCGTGACGCTGACCGACAGGGCGAGGGCGAGAACCGGCGCGAGTTTAGACATAGACATGTTTGATCTCCCCATTGGCGCCGATCGCCCAGTTGGTCATGCTGTTGTAATGCTGGTTCGGGAATGCCAGCGGATTGGTCACCGGCGTCTTCGTTTGACCGCGCGCGGCGACGAAATCGGCGCGCAGCGGCTGCGCCGCGCCGGTCTCGTCCCAGGCGCGGCTCATCAGCACCGCTGGTTGTCCGTCCCACTTCCACGGCATGGTGAAGCGTGTGAAAGCCTGGGGATTGATTGGTCCTTGCAGGGCCGCCTCGCCCCAGCTCTTGCCGCCGTCGGCCGACACCATGACCTTCGCGATGCGCCCGGCGCCCGAATAGGCGACGCCTGAAATGGCGTAAAAGCCCGGCCCCTTCATCGTGTGCCCGAACGAGGGCGCGGTAATAAAACTCTTCACCTGCATGAGGAAGTTGAACCGCATGGTGCGCCCGTCCGGCAGAATCTGCGAATAGGCCTTGGTCTCGAAGTAGGTATAGGCGGGTTGTTCGACCGCTTTCAGGCGGCGCAGGAACTTGACGTTCATGTTGCCCTGATAGCCGGGCACCAGCAGGCGCATGGGATAACCATTGCCCGGCATCAACCGCTCGCCGTTCTGATATATGGCGACAATGGCGTCGGAATACATTTTCTTGGTGGGAATGGAGCGCGACAGCAGATGCGCGTCGGCGCCCTCCGCCAGCACCCATTTGGCCTTGGGGTCGATGCCGGCTTCATCGAGCAGGACCGACAGCGGCACGCCCGCCCATTCGGAATTCGACACGAGGCCATGGATGTTCTGCGCCGTCGTCTGGATGGGTTCGTTGGAGAACATCGGCGCTGAATTGCCGGCGCATTCGACAAACGCGGTGCGCGTGACCAGCGGATAACGCGACAGCGATTCCAGCGTGAATTCCATCGGCTGTTTCACCATGCCGTGGATGACGAGTTTGTGCTGGGCGGGATCGATGTTCGGGATGCCCGCGTGATTGATGGAGAAATGCTGGCCGTTCGGCGTGATCGTGCCCGCCAGCAAGTGATGCGGCGTGCGCGCGTGCGAGTTGCGGGGTTCGTTGTTGGGATTGCTGAGCGTGCGCGTCACCGCCTTTTCGAATGGCGAAGGTGACTGGATCGCCGGCGTCAAGCCTCCGAATTCCATGCTCCATTTGCCGTTTTGCACGGGCTCGGCGGCGGCGCCCGTGGCGACGGCGCCAGCGCCAGCCGCGCCGGCGAGGGTTATGCCCGTTCCAAGCAGGGCGCGACGATTGATAAGTCCATTGCCAGCGACATGTTCAAGCGAGGGCGCACGCCTCCCGCGATCCGATTTGGTCATAATGTCCTCCCATGCGGGTCCTGGCCCGATCCGCGCTTGTTGGCGCGAATGCAAACGCAGTCTGCGCCCGCATGAAAGGTTTGTCCATAAATTTGCGGACAAAGTTTGCGGAGTCGGGAAGCTTCAACCGGCAGTCCGCGCGGGGCGTTACATCTTGGAGATGATTCCCTTGACGCCGCCCTCGGTAAATTCGCGCGTGGCGCATTTGTCCAGGGCGAAACGCTGTTCATTGACGCGCAATGTCGCCTTCAGCCACGCGAGTTCCATGCCCTCGATTGTCTTTGGCGGCTCCTTGAAACTGGGGACCTTGTCGGTGCGGATATCGAGCAGGCGGATACGGTCTTCCGCCAGCGAGAAGACGAGACTCAGTTCATCCTCGGGTTCGCGACCCAGCCCCTGGGTCAACAGGGTGAACTTGCCGGCTTCAAGCGTATATTTCCGGATGGAGAAGTATTTTTTCGGCGGGTTGCTTTCGGACACCTTGTAGACGCCCACCGGGCTGAAGACCGCGTAGGAAGTCTCGCAGGACGGCGAACGATAATACATCTGCCAGGCCCCCTGGAGCTGGGCCACGGGCGCCGGATCGATCTCCTCGTCAGCCTTGCCGCAG
>JANYDZ010000582.1 GCA_025363375.1 Hyphomicrobiales bacterium | reverse complement strand
GCTCCGCCACCGCCCGGAACGGCGCGCCCGCCCCGATCGCCTGCAACTGCTCGTGATCCCCTACGAGAACCAGTTTTGCGCCGGTCCGCTCGGCCTCGCCCATAAACCGCGCCAGCTGGCGCGAGCCCACCATGCCGGCCTTGTCGATGACGAGAACGTCCTTCGGCCCGAGCTCGCCCCGCCCCGCCTGCCAGCCGTAATCCCAGGATGCCAGAGTGCGTGACGCAATGCCGGAAGATTCCTCCAGCCCCTCCGCCGCTTTTCCGGACAGCGCCGCGCCATGAACGGTAAAGCCCTGCGCGGTCCAGGCGTCCCGGGCGGCGGCAAGCATGGTGCTCTTGCCGGCGCCCGCGAAGCCGACGACGACGGAAAGCTGCCCGGCCCCCGTCACATGCTCGACCGCCCGCCGCTGCTCGTCGCTAAGCCCTGCCGCGTCGATCCGGCGCTCCCGCTCCGCGTAAGAAATTTCTGCACGGGAGACCGAACCCGACAAACCAGCGAAACAGCAGATCGAACTCCAGCCGCTCGACCAGCTGGCGCTCCGACCGGATCGTGTAGAGCATCTGCAAGAGCGTCGCGCGCGGCAGCCGTTCCGGCGCAATCGATGGCCGTCCCTCGGACTTGTAAAGCTTTTCGAACGAAGCATCCATCGCCGCCAGCGGCGCGTTCACCAGATCGCGCATCGCCCGCGGCGGGTGATTTCGGGGGACCCGCTTGTCGAGATCGACATAGGAAAACAGCGAGCCGCTCGTTTGATCCTCACCGCGCATCCAGCGAATCCCTTGCTCCCGACACGAAACAAGGGAATCATGAACCAGCGCGAAAAACCAGGGGGGTTTTCAGCAGCCTGCTAAAAGCTCCATGCGAATTCGCGTGCGGATCGCGTGACAATCCGCGTCAACAGCGGTTCGCGTTGGACATTCAAGTTCGAGATTGCGTCGGTGCCCGGTTGAGTCCAAGGATGTGGCGCGCTTCGTCGGGCGTGGCCGGACGACGCTGAAAGAAGCGGGCGAGTTCCACTGTTTCGGCCACCAGTTGGCGGTTCGACTCGGCTGGCTCGCCGCTCGCGCGAAACAAATTGTCCTCGAGCCCGACCCGGACTGAATCGCATCCCGCCGCGAATCCGACCGCCGCCAGTTGAAACTGATGCGGCCCGGCCCCCATGACGCCAATCTTCGCGTTCGGAAACAGCAATTTACCCTCTTCGATGGATTGCAGAAGATAGCGAGGCGTGCCTGGCGAATAGGCGATGCCGCCCGCGTGAAGCAGCCAAAGATAATCGGCGGCGGAGTCGAAGACGCCCTCGTCGGCCATGCGACGCAGCCGATACAGGGCCTGCATGTGAACGACCTCGAACTCGATCGCGGAGCCGACGCCGTGAGCGTGCCGGATGTATTTGATGAGCCAGTCGCGGTTGTTGATGTATGGCCGCTCGGCCGGATGACCGCCGTAGGGATGATGATAATCCGTTGTCCCCGTCGCCGCGCCGTAGAGATCGGGCCGCGGCTCCATGTTGAGCAACCCCAGGCGAACCTCGTCGGAGGGGCGACCCCATTCACCCGTCACCTTGTTGCGTATCTGTCCGATGCCGTTTGTGGGCTGGATCAGGATGTCGCTTTTCTCGCGAATGAGACGCATCGTTTCGCGAAAGACATCGACGTCGCCAGTCGTGAGGCCTTCCTCGTCGCGCGCGTGAAAATGCACCACGGCGGCGCCCGCTTCCCGGCAGCGCGCCGTTTCTTCCGCGATCTCCTGGGGCGTGATCGGAACGCGGGTCACGCCATGCGACTGGTGATTTCCCCCATTCACGGCGGCGACGATAATCAATGGTTGCATAAAATCCCTCCCCGTTTGAAATTCTCCAGATGATTCAAGCGCGCCGACGATTCAGGCGCCGCGGCCGCAACCATCGCTTCCATCGTCAATCGTCGCGGCCTCCGAAAGGAACCACGATCTGGTCTATGGCACCGAAGACCGAACGCCCTTTCGCGTCGAACGCTTCCATCCGCACACGGTCGCCGAAACGCATGTAGCCTGTGCCGGGCGCGCCGGCCTCGAGAATTTCGATCCCGCGTCGCTCGGCGATGCAGCACGAGCCAACCTCACGACAGTTCACGTTCGAGACCGTGCCGGAGCCGATGATGGTGCCGGCGCACAAATCGCGGGTCGCCGCGGCGTGGGCCACCAGATCGTTGAACCCGAAATTCATTGCGCCGCCGTGGGCGTCGCCAAACGTCGATCCGTTCAGTTCAACGTGCAGAGGCAGCGCAACCCTGGAATCGAGCCACGCGGTCCCGATTTCGTCCGGCGTCACCGCAAGCGGCGCGACCGAGCAAGGCGGTTTCGAATGCAACCATCCAAACCCGGTTTTCATCTCGCGCGGCGCCAGCGCCCGCAGCGACCAGTCGTTGACGAGAACAAGCAAGCGAATATGCCGCCGGGCGACGTCGGCGCGGATGCCAGCCGGGGTCGCGTCCGTGATGATTCCGAATTCGCCTTCGAAGTCTATTCCGTCGTCCTCGGACCGGAAGGGAGCGGCTTCCGTGGGCGCGAGAAAGCGATGGGAGACCCCTTGATACATCAGCGGGACATCGTCGGCGACATCATCGACGCCGAAGACTTTGCACATCAGCGCGCTGTGGCTCAGGAAGGCCGAACCGTCGAGCCATTGCCAGGCGCGCGGCAACGGGGCAAGGGCGTCTTCCATGCGAAATGGCGAGACGACCGTGTGGCCTTCGTCGATCACCCGCGACAGCGCGCGTAGCGCGGGTTCCGCTTCGCTCCAGCGCTCCAGGGCGCCTTGCATCGTGCAAAACGGCTCCGGGGCGAACACGCAACTGGAAAGGTCGCGGGACACAACCGCCAGACGACCGTCGGGGCCGGTCCCCCGAAGCGTGACTAACCTCATCCAGTTGTCCCCCTCGCGCGCGCGATTCTCATGCTGGCCCGTCACTCTGCACAAAATTCACCACCAGCGAAAAGCAGTGTGACCGACCCGAGGAAGCCCAGGTCAGACGCCCGCGTCATTGCGCCGTATGGATGTTGTTTTTCTTGATGGTCGCTGCCCATCGTTCGGCATCCGCAATGACATAACGCTCAAACTCCGCGACGGCCATGTTCCTCGTGGCGACGCCCGTCATTTCCGCGCGTTTGTCGATGACGCCGGACGCGACAATCGCGGCCACGGCCGCGTTCAGTTTAGCGCGAATGTCAGCCGGCAATCCCGCCGGTCCCGCAAGTCCGATCCAGAACGGCGCGCTGTAGCCGGGCACGAACGTGGAAAGCGGCTCTACGTCCTCATATCCTTTTGCGCGCACTTCGGACGTTTGCGCCAGCGCTCTGAGCTGGCCTTCCTTGATCTGCCGGGCATAGGCGACGCCGTCGACGATCGTGAAGTCTACCTCGCCCTGCAACATCGCGAGGGTCGCCGAAGCGGAGCTCTGGTAAGGGATCTGCTTCATCTCGATCCCGGTGAGGTCCATGAACTGTTGAATTGCCAGGTGGATAGGTCCCCCGAATCCAGACGAACCAAAGGTCAACTTGTTCGGGTTCGCCTTCGCGTAACTTATCAGCTCCGGAATCGATTTCGCCGCGACCCCTTCCCGAACCGCGAGGAGCGATCCACCTTCGACGAACAGCGCAACCGGCGCGAGATCGCCGAGACCGTATGGCGGAGGATCTTGCATCATCGCGGCGGGATGAATGGCGGAAGTGATGGCAAGCAGCGTGTAGCCATCTGGTTTGGCCTGAATGACGGTGCGCGCGGCGACAATGCCACCGGCGCCGGGCCGATTTTCTATCAGGAAGGCCTTTCCGAGCCGGCCCTGCAATTCAAGCGCGAAAAGGCGCGTAAAAATATCCACCAGGCCTCCCGGGGCCGTGGTGACGACAATCCTTACCGATTTGTCGGGGTAAAGTTCGTCCGCCTTCGCGCCTGTGGGCGGAAGAAACGCCGTCAGCGCCAGCGCGGCAAATAGCAACTTCCGCAAATTCATTTCAGCGCTCCCTCTTCACGCTATTGTCTCTTATGTCGGTCCGCGCAATCCGCCCGAGACCATTCAATCCCTGTACGCCAATTGTCGGTGAAGTTCGAGCAGCGTGCCTACCGACGCTTCGGGAACATAACGGAATCCACACTCGGTGCTGACCCCGAAGTCTCGCCTGAACTGGCGAGCGGCGGCGATCCTGCGCGAGGCACCTTCGAAGCCGTCGGCGAGATGCACCAGGCCAAGGTAAAATTCCGTGTCGCGGGAAAGGTCGAGGCCCTGTAGCGCCGCGAAATATGGGTGGTCATGGCGTTCGATCGGCACAGGCATGTGCAGCCAGTCCAGAGGCCTGCGAATGCGCGAAGTAACGAGGTTGCTGAATGACACCAGGTTTTCAAGATCGCGCGGTTCAACGACGTGTCGCCCGCCGGGATTTCCATAGCAGAGATGCACGCCGACATCGACTTCCACGGGAACCGCGTCAATCGCCCGCGCGATCGCAGCGGCGAGGTTTTCCGGGGCAAACATTTCGGCGATTGCGGGATCGTGCCGTTCCAGGACTTCGACAATTTCGAGGGCCACGTCCCATTGCAGCGCAATCCGGCCGGCCGGCGCCCTGCGGCAAATCTCCGCGACCTCGTCGAACATGGCGCGCTCGAACGCGGGAAAAACCGACTTGATATCGTCGCCCGTGAAATACATCGCCGTCACGCCGAACGGCGACGGGAGGCTCTGCTGCAACCGCACGCCGGGGCGAATGCGTCCTTCTCCCTGCAATTTTTCAAAGATTGTAAACGATTCGCCGACAATGTCGGCGTAGCCGATTGATCCGAATTCGATTTGCGCGGGCGGGAAGCCCTCGCGTACCTTGAAGCGCTGAAAGGTCCGGTTGGGCAACTTGGTCCATGCGGCGTCCGGTTTGATTCCCTCCGCGGCCGGAATCCGCGCCGCCGCGAATCTGTTCCAGCCTTGCGGCTCGCCATCGGTAAGACGCTTCGCTATTCCCCCCAGCGCGGTGCCGCCGAGTTCGAGAGTTTCGGCGGCCGTCTTGAATGGAAAACTTCCAACCAAAAGGGTTGGACGAATGACGTCGGGGTCCAGCATCGAATCATTCGCGGCCATGTTCATCGTCCCGATCCGCGCAGCAGCGCACCATGAAGTTACGACGGCTGCCGAGGCGTCAGCCATGCCATTGCGCGGACTTCCCCCAGGCGGCGCTTCACGCCCCTCCAGCTTTCGCCACCGTCCTCGCTGACGAACAGTTGGCCCAGACTCGTGGAGAGCGCGACGAGACGCGGATCGGCCTCGCATACCGCGAGGAAATACAGCGAGCTTTCGAGTGGCGCGGGCAATTCCACGGAGCGCCACGTCGCGCCGTGGTCGCCGCTCCGGAACAGCTTTCCCCAGCTCCCGGGCGGACCGTTGCCGTTGGTGACGAACACGACGCCATCTCTCCCGGGCCGCTCGGCGATCGAGCGTGTGTATTGACTTGGCGTCTCGAGCTTTATCTGGGTCCAGGCCTCCCCGCCGTCGAGGCTGTGATGCACGCCATTCGCGGTTGTGCACAGGAGCCCGCGGTCGGGATGGGAGCTAGCCATGAGGCCGTGCACGTCCTCGTGCGCGAGGCCCTTGTTTATGCGACGCCAGTCACGCCCGCCATTCACCGACTTCCAGATTGCGTCGATTTCGACGCCGGCCCAGAGCAACGACGAATCCGCCGGATCGAAAATCACTTGCGTCACGCGCATCCAGTGCTTGACCGGCTCCGAACCGCGCCATTCACGGTCCCCGCCGAAAAACCCCTCCTCTGTGTAGGGCTTCATGGCCGCGTTGGCCTTGCTCCATGTCCGGCCAGCGTCGTGGCTCTCGTAAAGCGCCGCTGGCTGGGTTCCCACAATTAAATGATTTTCGTTTTGCGGGTCAATCGCTATCGCCGTGATCAGTCTCACGCCGTCCATCGAAAATGGAAGCGACCGCCAGACCTGGCGCTCGACATCCAGACTGAACAGCCCTGCGTCGGTTCCGGCGAGTAGCATGTTCGTTCCATGCGCGTCCGTGGCCAGCGACCAGACCTGGTTGCCGCTGTACATGCCTGCGCTGCTGGGCATGCGATTGATTGTTTCGCCCCGGTCTTCGCTCACCCAGACGGAGAGCCCGTTCGTCGCGACGTAAAGGTGGTTCATTGAACGTTCCTCCGGAGCGGGTCGGAAAAATGACTTAACAGGCCGCTGAAAAACGCGTTGCGTGACCGCAAATTTTCCGCGCGGGCGCGATTTTTAGCCGGGAATCGCGTGAAACGCGATCAAAGTCGAGCCTTTTCCCCTTCATTTCCGGCTATTTCCCTCCATCCAGACACGCTTCGCCCGTCGCCCGGAGCAGTTTTGGCAAGCGAACGACGTCGTAGGCC
>JANYDZ010000554.1 GCA_025363375.1 Hyphomicrobiales bacterium | reverse complement strand
CGCGACAATGCCGCCGCGCCATTTGAGGTCGGCGATTTTTCGCGCGCCTTTTTCGCGCGCTCGGCTCACCAGCGGCTCCATCAGCGCGGCGGCCTGGTTCCTGCCGGACAGCAGCGCGTCGAGGCGGTCGTTGGCGTGTTCGAGCTTGATGTCGTCGAATTTCACGCCGGCGGCTTCCAGCACTTCGATGGCCGCGTAGAACGTGCCGGCGTGCCAGGTCACCGCGATCGGCACATTGGCGAGGTCGGCGGTCGACTGGATCGGGGAATCGCCCATCACCATCAGCTCGCCGGTGCGCGCCGTGGTGTCGAGGCCGATAATCTTGCCCTTCCCGAGCGACTGCACGCGCTCGATCGCGCCCCATTCGCACACGGGATAGACTTCCAGCGCGCCCTTTTGCAGCTGCGATTCCTTCCAGCGGTCTGAAAACTCCTTGGCGCGGCCGGCGACGCCGTTGGGATTGTCCTCGTTGAACTGCACGTCGAGGCCCTCGGCCTCGAAGAAGCCTTGTTCCACCGCGACGCGCCAGGGGCGGTCGTGGGCGTTGCTGTCGCCTTGCAGGCGGATAACGCGGGACATGGCTTTCCTCCGGATTTTGCGCGCAATGGAGCCTTCAGGCTATTGTGGACAAAACGGCGGCGAAGGCAACTTGTGGACGCGCGGCGCCGCGTGCGGCCCGCGTCGGGCGTTGCCCCTTCAGGCCACGAGGCGCGGCTTTGAGGCGGCTCGCGTCAGGGCGGCTTCTTCTTCGTCCTTGCGCGTGAGCGCCCATGCGGCGACGCCCGCGGCGAACAATCCCGCTAATAGATTGCCGAAGACGGCGTAGGCGCGCGTGTTGGAGTATATTTTCAGCAGGGGTTCGATATTGAGCGCGACAGCGACGCGGACATCGCCGTTGCCGATGCGTCGCGCCACGAACATGGTCGATGCCGAACGGTCGATTTCGATGCTTCCCGGTTTCAACTTCATGCGCGGGTCGGAAAATAGCTCACGAAGTCCGGCGCGGTTCTTGATCTCTTCCTTGTCGTCGAAAACAACGATGGCGCGTTCGGCGATGCCGTTCTGTTCGTTCATGGCGCTGCGCAAGCGGCGATCGACATCGCCGGGCGCTTCCCGCTCGATGCTGACGCGCAGACTGGCGACAAGGCCGTCGAGATAGATTTCGCCGACTTGCGTCAGTTGCTGGTCGGTCTCGCTGGCGCGCGCCAGCCAGGCGAATTCCGTCGCCGCCGACGCCGCGCCAAAGGCCGCGAAACCGACAAGCCCGATGGCGAATATCCGGGATTTCCCAAGCATTATGATCGTCCGCAAATTTGCCGCATGGGAGGCAGAATGATCTCGATAGGTTAACGCTTGGTGAAACGGCCCTCGGCGGTCCATCCCGGCCGGCAAACCTCTCGCGGACTCACTCGCTCGCCCTGAACCCCGTCGCCTTAACGGTGGCGGCCCAGCGGGCGGAACCCTCCGCGATGGACTTCGCGAACGCTTCTCCTGTCTGTGCGATGATGTCGTAGCCTTGCTGCAACAAGGCGTCGCGAACCCGGGTGTCCGCGTGCGCCGCGACAGCGGCGGCGTTCACCTTGTCGAGAAAGTCCGCCGGTCCGCCGGCGCGCGCCAGAAGGCCAAACCAAACGGATGTCGAAAAGGCGGGATGGCCGAGTTCCCTGAAGGTGGGCACGTCGGGCAGCAGGCGATAGCGCTCCTCGCTGGTGACGGCGATGGCGCGCAGCCCGCCGGAGCGGATATGTTCAAGCGAATTCTGCGTCTGCGCAAAACCGAAGGGGGAATGGCCGCCGAGGATCGCCGCCAATTGCGAAGGAGACCCGCGGTAGGGAACATGCGAGAGATCGAGGCCAGCGGTCGCGCTGAGCTGTGCGCCGAGGAAATGGCTCGGCGAGCCGGCGCTGTAAGAGGCGTAGGCAAGCGTTCCGGTCCGGCTTTTGGCCCAGGTCATGAGTTCATCGAGCGTGCGCGCGGGCACGCCGGGATGCGCGATCAGAACCAATGGAGCGCCGACGCCCTTCAAGACCGGCGTGAAATCCTTCATCGACCAGCGCAAATTGTCGAAAACCAGCGGATTGATTTCGCAAACCGCCATCGTCGTCACCAGTATGGTGTTTGCATCCGCGGGTTCGCGAGCCACGGCCTGCGTCCCCACATTGCCTCCGGCGCCCTGCTTGTTTTCGACGACAATGGCGCGCCCCAGCGGCTGGCGCATCGCCTCGGCGACGACGCGCGCGTAAACATCGGGCGCGGCGCCGGCTTCGAACGGCACGATCATGGCGATCGGGCGGGACGGGGCGATTTGCGCCCTTGCGGGAAACGCGATGTCTGGCAGGCAGGCGCCTGCCGTCAAACGCAGAAAACGCCGGCGTGGAATGTTCATTGTAACTCCCCGGTGACCCCGGCAAATTGAAGCACCCAATCGCTTTTGAACACAAGTCCGGCGGCTTTTCAGTCCGGCGGCTTTTCCGCGTCGCCTACTCCAGCTTTACGCCGGACGCGCGGATAACAACGCCCCAGCGCTTGCGCTCCTGTTCGATATAGGCGCCAAATGCTTCGGGCGAGCCGAGCGGCACGCTCATGCCCTGCTTGACGAACACGTCGCGGTTTTGCGGGTCGGAAAATATCGCGCTCGCCTGTTGGTTGAGCCACTCTACAATGGGGCGCGGCGTTTTCGCCGGCGCGAGAAAGCCGAACCAGGCGCCGCCTTCGAATTCGGGATAGCCAGCCTCCTTCATCGTCGGCACGTCCGGCAGTTCCGGCGCGCGGACGCCGCCGAGATAGCCGAGCGCCTTCATCTTGCCCGCGCGCACGTTTTCAAGCGCGAGTCCCAGCAGATCGAAAAAGATCGGCACATGGCCGGCCAGCACATCTTGCGCGGCGGGCGCGGCGCCGCGATAGGGCACGTGGTTGAGCTTGGTTCCGGTCAGCAGTTGAAACTGCTCGCCAAGCAAATGCCCTACCGTGCCCATGCCTGCGGAGGCGAAGGAATAGGCGCCGGGCTTCGCCTTCAGCAGCGCGACAAGTTCGGCGACGCTGTTGACGCCAAGGTTCGGATTGACGACCAGCAGATTGCGGCCGTCGACGATCAGTGAAATCGGCGCGAAATCCTTGTCGGGGTCGTAAGGCAGCTTGCGCTCGAAATGCTGCAACATGGATTGTGTCGCGTGATAGCCCGCAAAGAGCGTGTAGCCGTCGGGATTGGCGCGCGCCACCAACTCCGCCGCCAGAATGCCCGCCGCGCCGGTCTTGCCTTCGACGACCACGGTGGCGCCGGCGCGTTTCTGCAATCCCGCGGCGAACATGCGCGAAATGATGTCGGCGACGCCGCCCGGAGGGGTCGGCACATAGATGGTGATGGGCTGCGAAGGATAGGTCTGCGCGACAGCGGGCGCTTGCGCGAGGACGAAAGCCGCGGCCATGGCGCGGATCGCGGCGCCTGCAAGAAGCAGCTTCATGATTTCCCCCGACTTCTCTCGACGCCGATTCTTCTCGACGCCGATTCTGCTCGACGCTTGCCGCTCCCTGTACCATAAGTCGCGTCAATGCGGCAGTCCGCGTCGCGCTCGCGGAAGTCCATGAAAAAGCCCGTCGCCTATGCTGTTCGCAAATCCGCCATCCACGGGCGCGGCTTCTTCGCTGAAACGCCCATCGGGGAGGGCGCCCGGATTATAGAATATGCCGGGCAGAAGATCGGTTTTGTCGAAGGCCGGCGGCGCGACGCTTTCTACAATTCCATCGGCTACACGCTGCTGATCAGGCTCTCGACCCATTACATCGACGCGTTCATCGACGGCAACGATTCCATTTACATCAATCATTCCCCGGCGCCGAACGCGGAAGCCGTCGAGCGGCGCGGACGCGTCTGGATCGAGGCTTTGCGCGGGATCGAGGCGGGGGAGGAGGTTACATTCGACTGCGGTTTCGACCCCGTTGAAACCGCGCGCAAGGCGGGCGCCGCGCAGAACAAATAATCCGTTACTTCCGCAAAGCCCGCGCCGCCTCGATATCCCGCGACAGGCTCGACATTTCAGACAGAGAAGAATCCACAGCCAGTTCCGCGGCGGCGCCGGCGTCGATCATGCCCATGCGTTTGAACACCTCCACTTGCCGGCGAATTTCATCCATGGGGATGCTTGCCTGCGCGTCGATATAGGGCAGGCTCATTCTGATTTCGGCGGCTTCGAGCTTTGTATGTCTCGCAATAATGGCGATCAGCGCGTCCGCTTCGGGCTTGCCTTCAAAGCCGCCGGGCTGTTGAAACACGGCGG
>JANYDZ010000540.1 GCA_025363375.1 Hyphomicrobiales bacterium | reverse complement strand
CTTTTCCCACGCATTATGTTCTCTGTTTGTTCACCCGTCCCGGGAGCCCGCCTTGCACCTGCCCCCATCCATCGATCCCGACAAAACCGCCCTCGCCCGCATCCTCGCGGGTCTGTTCGCGCTGCTGGGATTGACGGCAGGCGCCGTGCCCGGGCGGATTCCCGGAGAGCTCCATCGCACGATCCTCAGTGTCCTGCGGCCCGCCGAATCCGCCGTGCGGCGTTTGATCGTGATCGTGGCCCGGACGATCAAGGTGAAAGCGCCGAACCCGCGTCCCCGGCCCGTAGGCCTTGTCCGCGCGGGCCATCGTAAACCGCGCCGGTCCTTTCAGCTCTTTGATCCCCGGCAGCGGTTTTTTCGCAACTCGCTCCGGCCCAAAAACGAACCCCGCTTCCAGCCGCGCATCACCTTTTTCGGCAACGGCGAAGTCCGCCGGATTTTTTTGGGGCGCGAGCCGCCGCCCCCGAGCGACGGACTGGCGAATCCGGCCAGTCTCGTGCGCAGGCTTGGCGCCCTGAAAGCCGCCCTCGACGATCTGCCGCGCCAGGCCGTGCGGCTTGCGCGCGCGCTGGCCAGACGCCAAAAAACGCCGCGCCTGAAGCTCCAGGGGGTCCTGCGACCCGGCCCCGCGCCCGGCTATCGCCAGCGGCCCCGGCGGGAAATCGATCACGTGCTGCGGCGATGCGACTGGCTCGCCCGCGAGGCGCTGGCGCCCGACACGTCCTGACCATTTGCGCCGCTGAAAATGACAGAAGCCGTCATCCCGCCAGCTCCTTCAACCCCCGCCGGATCAGCGCGCCGGTTTCCGCCGCCTCTCCCAGCGCCTTCACGCTCGCGCCCACGGCCGCCGCGGCTTGCGGCCGGCCATAGCCAAGGTTGACCAGCGCCGAGATCGCGTCCTGTACGGGTTTTGGCGCGTTTTTCGCGTCGTCCGCGCCGGCAAGTCTGGCCACCAGCGGATCGACGCCGCCGAAGGCCGGCGCCTTGTCTTTCAACTCCGCGACAATGCGCGCGGCGAGTTTGGGGCCGACGCCGGGGGCGCGCGAGACCATGGCCTTGTCCTGCAACGACAGGGCTGTGGCGAGTTCGGCGGGCGGCAACACGCCCAGAATGGCCAGCGCGACTTTTGCGCCGACGCCCTGCACAGTTTGCAGAATTCTGAACCAGTCGCGCTCGGCGTCGCTGGTGAATCCGAACAGGCGGATCGCGTCTTCGCGCACCTGCGTTTCAATCGCCAGAGAGGCGGCCTCGCCGGGTTTCGGCAGACTTTGCAGGGTCCGCATGGAACATTGCACGACATAGCCGACGCCGTTCACGTCGAGAATGACGAAATCCTCGCCGTAGGAATCGATGAGGCCTTTGAGTTTGCCGATCATGGAAGCGCCGATTTGAGAAAACGCGGTTCTAGCCCAAGCAAAGGCCTCACGCCATCGCGGGCGCCGCGCCGCGGCGCGTCATCAGAAACACGACGATGGAGAGATTGAGCATATTCCACAGAAGTCCGTTCAAAAACGCCATGCGGTAGGAACCGGTGTAGTCAAACACCAGCCCGGACATCCAGCCGCCGACAGCCATGCCGAACAGCGTCGTCATCATGATGAAACTCAGGGTCGAGCCGATCTTGCGCGGCGGGAAATATTGCCGCGCGATCAGCGCGTACATCGGGATGATGCCGCCCTGAAACAGGCCGAAAATGCCGGAAATCACGTAGAGCGACGTCATGCCGTCAAACCACAGATAGAGAAACAGCGCGGCCCCCTGCGCGCCGGAGCCAATCAGCAGAGTCGTCAGGCCGCCGATCCTGTCCGCGAGCAGACCCGAAGCGATACGGCTGAAAATGCCGAGAAACAGCATCAGCGACAGCATCTCGGCGCCGCGCGCCGGACCGTAGCCGAGATCGGCGCAATAGGCGACGAGATGCACTTGCGGCATCGACATGGCGACGCAGCAGGCAAAACCCGCGATGGAAAGCAGCGCGATCAGCGCGTTCGGCGATACAGGCATGGCTGCGCCGGCGGCGGCGGCCTGGGCGGCGGTTTGTTGCGCGGAAACCGGCGAGCGTTTGCGCAGGAGCCACGCCAGCGGCAGCATGGCGACGACGCAAAATACGCCGACGCCGATATGCGTCGCGCGCCAACCGTCGGTTTCGATGAAATGCGACAGCACCGGCGGCCAGATTGCGCCCGCGAGATAATTGCCGCTGGAGCAGATCGTCACCGCCAGCCCGCGCCGTTTGTGGAACCAATGGGTTATGTCGGCGAGAATCGGCCCGAAAAACACCGAAGTGCCCACGCCGATGAGAATTCCTTGCGCCAGCGCGAACAGCCACAGATTGGGCGCCAATCCCGCGCAAACATAGCCGGCGCCGATGCAGAAAGCGCCAATCGCCAGGGGCGGCAGCAGGCCATAGCGATCCACCAGCCAGCCCATGCCGACGCCGCCGAAAGCAAAACCCACCATGGTCAGGGTGTAGGGCAAGGAGGCGTCGGCGCGCGTTGCGGCAAATTCCGCCTGCACGGCGGGCAACGCGACGACAAAGGACCAGAATCCGACGCTGCCGATCGTGCCGATCAACAGGCTGAAAGCGAGGCGGATCCAGGATTCGCGGGAGTCGATGACGTCCATGGCGGCAGATTACACGATTTTGACGCGCCGGAACGAATTCCAGCGACGGCTCGCCGGCTTTTGACCGATGACGGGCGAACCCGCCGGCTTCCCGCGCGTCCTTCGCTGTGCTAGACTGCGCGCATGATCACGCGTCCGTCCATACGAATTACCCGCCCGGACCGCGTTCGAGCCTGAGCTCGCGCGGCGTCCGGGTTTTCGCGCATTGGCGCCGCCTTCCCAAATCATCTATCCCAAACTCTTCTATCCCGAGCGCAAACGCGCGGGCCCCGCCCCGTTTGCCATAATCGAGACTGGTATCCTTCGATGCAAGATCCTGCAAATCCGAAAGCCGACAAGGGCCCCGATTATTCCGCGACCCTCTACTTGCCGAAGACGGACTTCCCCATGCGCGCGGGACTGCCGCAGAAGGAGCCGGAAATCCTCAAGCGCTGGGAGGCCATCGACCTCTACGGAAAACTGCGCGAAGCCGGCAAGGGCCGCCCGAAATTCGTGCTGCACGACGGCCCGCCCTACGCCAACGGCGCCATCCACATCGGCCACGCGCTCAACAAAATCCTCAAGGATATGGTCACCCGCAGCCAGCAGATGCTTGGCAAGGATTCCAATTACGTGCCGGGCTGGGACTGCCACGGCCTGCCGATCGAATGGAAGATCGAGGAGGATCATTATCGCTCCAAAGGCAAGCCAAAGCCGGAGTTTTCGAACCCCGAAGCCATGATCGCGTTTCGCCGCGAGTGCCGCGCCTATGCGCAGCATTGGCTTGAGGCGCAGCGCGAGGAGTTCAAGCGGCTCGGCGTGACCGGCGACTGGGCGCGTCCCTACGCGACGATGTCTTATCCCGCCGAGGCGCAAATCGCCCGCGAGATCCTGAAATTCGCGGCGAACGGGCTGCGGTATCGCGGCTCGAAGCCCGTGATGTGGAGCGTGGTGGAGAAGACCGCGCTG